>CAYWNG010000157.1:2083-7790 GCA_964458685.1 uncultured Pirellulaceae bacterium | reverse complement strand
TCTGGGCCTCGCTGTTCTGGGCCTCGCTGCGCTGGGCCGCGCTGTTCTGGGCCGCGCTGTTCTGGGCCGCGTTGCCCATTCTCTCTTTGACCTGGACCGCGCGGACCAGGCTGTCCCGCCTCGCGCTGTCCCGCCTCGCGGCCTTGATTGGGTTGATCTTCAGAACGGCGAGGCTGGTCGACGGGACCACGCGGACGTTCTCCTCGGACATCGCGAGCTTCCCCAGCGGAACGTCTTTCGCCCGAAGGCTCTTCACGTCGATCTCCGCGAGGTGGCTGTGGCGGCTGTGGTGGCTGTGGTGGCTGTGGTGGCTGTGGTGGCTGTGGTGGCTGTGGTGGCTTTTCCGAGCCAGCCGCAACTACGCGGACTTCGATCTTGTGTGATTCTTCCGCGGATCTGTTAGCTTCATCGGAGGATTTGGCGGGCTCAGCCTTGGCCTCAACGATCGTATCCACTCGCTTCGCTTTAGCCGGAATCAAGGGAATGGCTGGAAGCGATGGCTTGACGACCTTGGGTTGCTCGGGCTGCTGAAGCGTCGTGACTAGATGAGCCGATGGCTGTTGCGAGTCGTCCGTTTTCGTTTCGACTTTTGTAGTCGTTGTCGTTGTAGCTGCCGTAGTTGGTGTGCCTGTGACTTGCTCAGCGACAATTGGCGCAGCAGCGATCGGTGCGGTTGCAATTGGTGCAGTAGCGGTCGAAGCAGATGCGATACCGCCAAGGATCAGGACTGGCTGTTGGCTTCCGGCAACCGGCGGTGGAAGCTTGACGGTCTGATCGGCGAAAAGTGACGCTGACCCCGAGGCAACAAGGCTCATCAAGAGAGCTACTCGAAATACTCTTCGTCGTCGATGGATCCAAGGGCTGGTGATTGATCGAATCGTGGTCATTGCTGATACTCCTAGAGAGGTGTCGGGATCGAACCCTTCGGATCGAACTTGGTGGGTGGATTCAAGTGAGTTGTAAAACTTATGAAGTCGTTGTTGTAGCCATTGCCGAATCGGCCTGCCCAATTTGAACAACTCCGATAAACTCTGAGCCTAGAGCCATCGTGTTGGTATGGCTCAATTGGACAAGACTTATTGGCTCAGTGGGCGAACCGGACATTATACAGACCTTAGTGGCCTCCATTACTACCCGAAAATCGAGTTTTTCATGGCAATCATCAAGATTCCTTCTCGTAGCGAAGTTCCCGAGGGCGACTGCTGGGACTTGAGCAGTTTGTATCCCACTCTCGAAGCCTGGGAGGCAGACTTCAAACTGCTCGACAGCCGCATCAATCGCTACGAAGAATTTCGAGGCAAGTTAGGAACAAGCGTCGCAGTCCTGAAGGATTGCTTAGACTTTGATCGAGACATCGAACGCCTGTCGGAAAGATTGGGGACCTACGCATTTCTGAAAACTGCCGAGGACCAAGCCAACCAAGCCTCGCAGGCCTTGGTCGCGCGCTACCAAAACCTGTCGGTACGAACCAATCAGATTGCTAGCTATTTCCGCCCCGAGATATTAGCCATTCCTGCCGCGACGATGGAGCAATATCTCAACGCACCCGAGCTTAGCGAATATCGACTGGTCCTTCAGAGGATCACGCGTTATCGCGAACATACGCTCAGCGACAACGAAGAAAACTTGCTTGCCATGCAAGGCGAGATGGCGCAGACCGCGGGCAAGGCATTCAGGCAGTTGTGTGATGCCGACTTAAAGTTTGGCACGGTCGAAAACGAGAAGGGCCAGCAGATCGAGCTCAGCAATGCGACCTTCACTCAGTTGTTGATCTCGCCAGCTCGCGAAGTTCGCAAGAAGGCTTTTGAACAATACTACGAACAATTCTCCGCGCATGAAAACACTCTCGCAGCCACGCTAGCCGGTAGCATTCATACCGATGCTTATTACGCGAAGGCCCGACGTTATCCGTCCAGCTTGGCAGCGGCTCTCTTTCCAGACAATGTTCCGCAAACTGTGTACGACAACTTGATCGCAGCAGTCCGATCGAACCTACCCGCAGTGCACAACTACTTTGACCTTCGCAAGAAGTTCATGAAGCTGGACGAGATCCATCACTACGACACCTACGTTCCCCTGCTTTCTGATCTTGAGCAGGATCGCTCGTGGGATGAAGCTGTGGAAACGGTGATGGAATCGCTGAAGCCGTTGGGCCAGCCTTACTGCAGTGTGTTGGAGAAGGGCCTGAACGGTCGTTGGTGCGATCGCTATCCCAACAAGGGCAAACAAAGCGGTGCGTTTAGCTGCGGTTCGTTTGATGGCGATCCGTACATCATGATGAACTACAAGCCTCAAGTGTTGAATGACCTGTTCACGCTGACTCACGAAGCGGGCCATTCCATGCACAGCTACCTGTCCGCGAAGAACCAACCCTTCCAGTACTACAACTACACCATCTTTGTCGCTGAGGTAGCCAGTACTTTCAACGAGCAGTTGCTCACACATCACTTGTTGAACACGACCAACGATCCACGATTCAAAGCTTATTTGCTCAATCACGAGATCGATAGCATCCGCGCGACGATCGTGCGTCAGACAATGTTCGCCGAGTTTGAAAAGAAGACCCACGAAATGGCCGAGAGTGGTCAGCCGCTTACGGTTGAGACGTTCAAGCAGGTCTACCGTGGTCTGCTAAACGACTACTTCGGTCCCAACTTCTGTATCGACGAAGCGCTCAGCCTGGAGTGCTTCCGCATACCGCACTTCTACCGAGGCTTTTACGTTTACAAGTACGCCACGGGACTTTCCGCGGCGATTGCTTTGTCGCGGCGGGTGTTGGGCGGAGGCGTCAAGGAACGCGATCAGTATTTGAATTTCCTCAGCAGCGGCTGTCGCCAAGACCCGCTGGATTTGCTTCGCGGCGCGGGAGTCGACATGTCTCAGCCTGAACCGGTAGACACGGCCCTGAGCTATTTCTCCGAACTGGTCCAGCAACTTGACGAACTCCTGGAGTCGATTTAGCGAATCATTCCAAAGATTTGAATAGGGCAAGAATAGAACACGTCGAGCGAATTAAGCTATGATGAATCGCGTAACCCTCGAAGTGTTGTCATGGCGCCTATGAAATCCGTTCAATCGTTGCATTCCGCTGAACCCGCTGGTCCGCAGGCTGGCGCAGCTCTGCCTGACGCTACCGCTGCGCAGCCGGGAAACTCGATCTCGGCGAAAATTGACAAGGTTGTGGATTGGCTCAAGTGGCCGATGGCCTTATTGGCGATCAGTGTAACGCCCATGTTGCTTTGGGGATTGCTTAGGATCGTAGGCCAGTGCGTTACCTCACCAACCAGCAGCTTGATTCCGCTCATCGGTGGCATTGTCGGGTTTGCTTTTCTGTGGCGTCGATGGCTGGGCAAGAGTCGTTGGGGATCTTTCTTGATCACTCTAGAACACGAATCGACTCACGCACTCTTTGCGATGTTGACCGGTCATGCGATCGTTGGCTTCAAAGCTTCGCTAGGGCAGGGCGGTGAAGTACGATTTGCCGGCAAGGGCAATTGGCTGATCACAGTCGCTCCGTATTTCTTTCCTACCGCAGCTATACTTCTTTTCTTGCTGGGCTTCTTCTTACCATTTGCCGCTTTACCTTGGCAGAGTTTTTTGCTGGGTGTTGCATTAGCATATCATGTGATCAGTACGTGGCGAGAAACTCATCGCGATCAAACAGATCTTGTTTTGTTGGGTAAGTTCTTTTGCTGGGTCTTTCTACCATCTGCAAATCTTGCCGTGCTTGGCATCTTAATCGCTTTTGCGAGATCAGGCAGCGAAGGCGTGACCTTATGGTTTGCATACCTGCGTGAGCCTATCGATTACATTTACAGTCTTTTAGTTGCAAAGTGAGCCGCTTATGAGTCAAGTTAATCCGTATGTATCGCCTCAGTCTTACGATTCCGTGGAGTCAACTGGAGGGCCTCGTCGCGTTTCGATTCGCCCCTTTGAAGCCCTCTCACGCGGCTATAAATTGCTTGGCGAGCAATACTGGATGTACTTCCTGTTTTGCTTACTCTGCATTCTTGTCGCATCGTTTGTCCCCTTTGGGCTGCTCTACGGCCCCGTGATGGTTGGGCTTTTCTTGTGCTTATTGGAGCGAGAGCGCGGACGGCAGTTCGATATGAATGTTCTTATGCGCGGCTTCGATAACTTTCTTAATTCGCTAGTTGCGATCATCATCATGGTTGGCATCAACCTAGTGCTATTTGCACCGCTGACAATCCTATTCATGGTTGTCTTCATTTCTGGTACCGCAGGCAATCGTCAACCCGATCCGGTATTGATGTTTGGAAGCCTCTTCATCTTTATCGGTCTTAGTTGGGCGCTGTCGATCTTAACCTACTTGCCGTTTATGTTTTGCTTCCAACTATTGGCGGATCGCAAGATGGCCGCGTGGGACGCAATAAAACTGAGCTTCCGAGCGGTACGCATGAACTTCGGTGGTGTACTCTTGTTGATGGTGACAGGATTCGCGCTCAGCATACTGCTGGTGATGATGTGCTACATACCAGTCTTCTTGTTTATGCCGGTTTGGTTCGCTGCTCTTCAAGTCGTTTATCGCGATATCTTTCCCGAAGAGGTAGTCAACGCTCAAGTCACTCAACCCCAATAAGTCATCTAGTCTCTGACCGATTTCGAGAGCCAAATTGAACGCAGCTAAGGCAATCTCATCGTCACCAGCCAAGCAGGGAGCTCCCTGGGGTTGCCTATTGGTCTTTGGTCTGGTGTTCTTTACGATTGCCTGCGGCGGTTTGTACGCCATGATTGGCTTGCCACTCATCAAGACGATCCAAGTCCAACGATGGGAGGAACGAACCGCGCTAATTGTCAAAAGTGAAGTAACCACCAGCCGCGACGACGATGGAAGCGTTTACAAGCCAGAAGTAGATTTCGAGTACGAGTATCAAGGTAGAAAGTATCGATCTTCCACTTGGAGTACGGGATTTGCGAGCAGTAGTTCCCATTCGCGGGCTCACAGCGTCATCGATCGCTATCCTGTTGGCTCGGAACATCCTTGCTTTGTAAATCCCGATGATCCAAAGCAAGCAGTATTGGATCGTAGCTTTCAGAAATCGAATCTGTTTGCTCTGTTCGTACTGATTTTTCTCGCCATTGGCGGAGGACTTATTTGGGCAGCCGTCCGCGGATTCGCCGCGCAGAGGCGCCAGAAACGTGAGGCGGCCAGCAAGTTAATGGAACCTCCAACCGGCTTTGCATCAAGTTCAACTTCAATTTCCTCCAGCCCGAAAAGCACTTCCAGAGTCGAAGCGGAAGAGGAGTTCGATGGAGATGAAGGCGAGAATGAAGATGATGCCGATGATAGCTCGAAGAGCGACGAGTACACCGCAGAGGATGATGACGACGTCGACGCGCCATGGTACGGTCTAGATGGTCCACAAAAGCTTGAACCGATAACAAAACGACTAACTGCTTTTCTGGGAGTTCTTTTTGTCGCACTGTTTTGGAATGGCATTTCGTGGACAATTTTCTTGAACGGTTTGTTCAATCGAGACTGGTTTACGGTTGCCTTCCTCCTGATCTTCATTGGGATCGGTGCGATCATGTTCTACTCGGCCTTTTACAACTTCCTGAGGCTGTTTAATCCAACTGTATCCGTGGCACTTTCCAATGGTGCTGTTTGTCCTGGTGAGTCCGTCGATTTGGCTTGGGAACTCGTTGGTCGCGTGAGTCGAATTCGAGAACTGCGAGTCTCCATCAT
>CAYWNG010000157.1:849-1983 GCA_964458685.1 uncultured Pirellulaceae bacterium | reverse complement strand
CGCGAAACGATGCGATTCGCAATACGACCAGCGACCATTTCCGGAGATCAAGCATGATCGAAGTTCAACTCGCAAAGCAGAAGTATCAACCTGGCGAGACGATCGAAGGCAAGTTCGTTTGGAAGCAGATTAGAAAAGGCATTCTATTTGACATTCGGTTGATCTGGTTTACCGAAGGCAAAGGAACTCGCGACCACATGGTTTTTCGTAGTCAACGGATCGAGCCCAAAGAGGTCAACGGCGCAAAGTCGTTTCGCTTTGTTGCGCCTGATTGGCCCCACAGTTTCTCAGGCCAGTTCATCTCGTTGCGTTGGGCGATCGAGGCGGTCGAACTTCCAAGCGAGGAAGCGACGATGGTGATTCTGGTCATAGCTCCTGAAGGCCAAGAGATTGTTCTACCGCGCATCGACGAAGCCGCTTCACTCGCCAAACCCATCGAGGGTTTGCTTCGATGACTCTCGCTCGCGACAATCCCTTCGCAAGCTATCGCGTCGAGTCGCTGAAGTATCGCTACCCAGGATTCGATTTTGACGACGCCGTCGCTCGACTTAAAGAAATGCAATGGCGAGCTGCAATACTGGGACCACACGGGACAGGGAAGACTACGTTACTTGTGGAGCTTCATCGATACCTCCAGAGCTCAACCAGCGTCAGATCCAACTCAAGTCGCCTTTGGTTTGTTCCACTGGATCGCACAGTTCGAAATCAACAGTGGTTTGAGCTACTTGAGGAATGCTCGCCGCAACAGATACTCTTGGTCGACGGCATCGAGCGGCTAAGTTGGTCGAAGCGACTGCAACTGCTTGGCATGGGTCCAACTTGGATTCGTCAAAGCAGCTTACCAAGGTCGATCGTCGTCACCACACACCGCTCAGTTGGATTGCCTGTTTGGCTTCACACTACTTCTAATCCCGCGACCATGGAAGAATTGCTTCTGGAGCTCCACCCCGCGGCTTCGCCCGAAACCATCGCCCAAGCGCGTAAGCTCTTCATCGCGCGTCGCGGCAACATCCGCGATGTCTTCTGGAAGCTCTACGACAACTGCTCGCACTAACCCTTGCACGACCATAAAGACAGCCATTGCAGGGGAGTACTTGGCCTCATCGTTATTGATGCGACTTGAATGTATGGTTC
>CAYWNG010000157.1:0-839 GCA_964458685.1 uncultured Pirellulaceae bacterium | reverse complement strand
TTTTTCACGAGGCACTGGAAGTCGGTTGCAACTGTAAATATGCTTTTCTAACTCGCCCTTTTCTTCTCAATACACATGCCTCGATGGTAACTTGATGCGATCACTTTTTTATGCTGCAATCGCGAGTATTTGGTTGGTCAGTTCCGCAGCCAACAGCCTGCGCGCTGATTTAATTACTGCAGAGTATGTGCCTTTAGTCTTCGACTCAGGGAGCACTGTATCTGGCTTCAATGATGGCACGACATTCATGCCTGCACAGGTCTTTACGGCAACGGTTGCAGGAAACCTCAGTAAGATTAGTGTCGGGGTATGGAGTACTTCGGCTACAGAATTGCTCGTAGAGCTGAGGTCGACTAGCGGCGGCTTGCCAACTTCCACAGTTCTAGCAACTCAGTCCATCAATCCGGGAATCGCCTTTGCCGATCAAACGTTGCACACTGCCGACTTTAGCACTTCGGGAATTTCGTTGGTTGCAAATACTCAATACGCCATCAGCCTGAGAACGGTCAACAATGCGGTCAACGTCGCTTGGTCTGGCGATTTCACCAACCCATACGCAGGAGGCGACTTTGCTGTTTCATCGAATAACGGCACTTCATGGCTTCAACAATCATTGCCTGAAGCAGTATTTCGAGTGACAGTCACGGCAGTTCCTGAACCTGCTTCTTGCTGCTTAGTTTGTATGGGAATTGGTCTCATTGTCATGAAACGGAATCGTCGAGTTTAGCTGCGTTACTGGTGCGCCGGCGTCCCGCCCGCTCTTTTTCTTGCAGGATGTGACGTCCAGGGACCGATGCGGGTGCCAATGCGGGCGGGACGCCCGCGCACCGTGAAAGCCC
>CAYWNG010000156.1:0-11182 GCA_964458685.1 uncultured Pirellulaceae bacterium | reverse complement strand
TTTTTGTGAATTTCAAGAACGTCGTCGATAGCTCGCGCGTGAAGATACCATTCGGTATCGCTCAAGTCGGTAAAAGCTTCCGCAACGAGATCACTCCGCGAAACTTCACCTTCCGCTCGCGCGAGTTCGAGCAGATGGAAATTGAATTCTTCTGCCATCCAAATTCGTCGAACGCTTGGTACAAGTTCTGGCGCGATCGCCGCATGGCTTGGTACATCGCTCTGGGACTTTCTCCCGAGCGATTGATCCTTCGCGAACACGCTCAGGACGAGCTGAGCCACTATTCCACCGGTACAGCCGACATTGAATACGCCTTTCCATTTTTGCCTGAAGGTGAATACGGCGAACTAGAAGGAATCGCTCATCGTGGTGATTTCGACCTGCGAAGCCACATGGAAGGCAAGTTGGACGAGAAGACCAATCCGCTCCAAGTTCAACTTGGCCCCGATGGTAAACCCAAGCATCGTGGCAGCGGCAAGGATCTGACTTATCGCGATGAATTGACCAACGAGCGATTCATTCCGCACGTGATCGAACCATCGGCAGGTGCAGATCGCGCGACGTTGGCGTTCTTGTGCGAGGCCTACCACGAAGATCAAGCTCCCGATGAAAACGGCCAGATGCAATCGCGCGTTGTACTAAGACTGCACCCTCGGATCGCTCCGGTCAAAGCGGCTGTGTTCCCACTGGTCAAGAAAGATGGAATGCCTGAAGTCGCTAAAGACATTTATCGCGCGCTGAAGAAGAAGTTCAACGTCTTCTACGACGAAAAGGGAGCGGTCGGTCGCCGCTATCGTCGTCAAGATGAAGCTGGTACTCCGTATTGCATCACCGTTGACGGCGAATCGCTCAACGATAAGTGTGTCACAATTCGGGACCGCGACACGCTAGAGCAGGTGCGAGTCAAAATCGACGATGTCGTTAGCGAAATCGAAACTCGCGTGAGTCGCTAACTAGATGCCCATTTGAGCCAACAGATCGGCGATACGGCCGATCGAGTTGGTCAGGGCCGGGTGCGATTGCTCGAACTGCGCGACGGCTTGCTTGAGCTGTGTGGCTAGACTTGCCGAGCTGACTTGGGAATCGTCGAGCGTCTGCTGGATCTCTTCCACGGCTTGGCGAAGTCGCGTTCGCTGAGCTTCATCCAAATCCTTAGCCTCGGCCAATTGGTCATGAAGGTCATTCAGGGTTTGCTCGAGAGTCTGACGCATGTTGTAGTTCCACCGAGAAAATTGGATCGATTGGTCACAGATTCAAATGTAGCAGGCCCCAGCGAAGTTGGCGAGCCATTGCGACAGAGTTGCATTTTGCAGAAAAGCTTGACTTTCTACCACAGGTCATTAAGCTTTGTGTTGCAGAGCTTTCGGCGGCGGAATTTTCAGACCAGCCGCCACGCGCTGGAGACTGTCCGGCTTAGAAGACCAGCCGGAACCGCGTTAGAGAGCGTCCCGCTTAGGAAAACTAGCCGCCAGCCGTTAGGCTCCGGTTCCTTTGGATTTGAAGTTAGTCGTTAACGAAAACAAGATTTAGCCTGATCGAAAACTGCGGAATAACGGCTTTTGAATGCAGGCAAAACCGGACGCTAACGCGTGGCGGCTAGTTCAGAACGGCCACTGGCCGCCTAAGCGGGACGCTCTCGTTAGCGTCCGGTTTCCTTAACAGCCGAAGTGGAATACGGATCCAATTTAGGGTCTCGGTGGCTAGTTTGAAGCGATGGGAACCGGAGCCTAACGGCTTGCGGCTAGTTTCAGTGTTTTCATTGAGATGCTAAGCGGGACGCTCTCTAACGCGCCAGCGGCTAGTACTGCAAAACAAGGGGAAGTAGATGCGGTTGGAGAATGCGATTTCAGACTTGGCGTTGATTCAAACGCGGTTGCAGGCCAGCGAGAAGGTCACGTGCTTTCGTTGGTTGACAGCGTTCGTTGGTGGTTTAGTCGGTTCGCTGGCTGCGTGGACTCAGCATTGGTGGGTGCCACATCCCGTGCAACAACCTATGTCGTATCTCGTTTATTGGTCGTTGATCGCCGCTCTGGTTGGTGGCGTTTCGGCTATCGAGATTATCTATCGCTATCTCTATCGATCCACAGAGATGCGGCGACGGCAAACGCGTGAAGCCATGCTCGATTTTGCGCCGAGTCTCATTGTGGGTGCTGTCGTCAGTTATTTTCTTGTCGCCGCTCAACCCGCTTATGCACAACTGTTACCGAGCCTTTGGATGCTTTGCTTTTCTCTGGGGCTGATGAATCTGCGACGGAAGCTTCCGGGAGCTACGCTTTATGTGGCTGCATACTTCTTTATTGTTTCCATCGTTGCGATTCGCCTGATTGACTCGACCTATTCGATGTCGGGTTGGATCATGGGAGCTGCTTTTGGAATCGGCGAGCTTCTTTTAGCCGCGGTGCTTTACTTTGGAGTGAAGGAGAGTAGCGATGCCGCGTAAGGTCGGTTCGAAACAAAGTGTCAATCCAAGTGACTCATCGAACGTGGAAGTGCCTATTCCTGGGCGATACAACTACGAGGGTCTTGAGCGAACCTTTCACGAAAAGGCTCGCTTAGGGATCATGACTTCGTTGATCACTCATGCCGAAGGTCTTACCTTCAACGATCTCAAAGAGTTGTGTGCGTTGTCCGATGGCAACTTGAATCGGCACATCGACGTACTTCGTGAAGCTGGCTATGTTCGAGTCGACAAGACTGGCGCCGGACGCTCAGCCAAGTCCACCTGCTTCGCGACACCGCTGGGCGCAAAGTCTTTTCAGCTCTACTTGGCAGAGTTGGAACGAGTCATCCAAGATGCGGCTGAAATTGCTGCCGCGGCTAAGCATCTGAGGCTCGGCTTCTCCTAAGCCGAGCTTTTCTAAGAACTACCGATTCAGTAACTGCACGTCCTTTAACTCTGCATTGCAAAGCTAATCATGCCTCCTTCCGATAGCCTCGATCCATCGCTTCCACCGCAAGTCGCCAATCCACTGTTCACTGCTGCGAATTCAACTTATCAACCCAAGGCGCAGGTTCAGCCGATCAATCCCACCAACTGGCTGCACTGGGTATTGGTTGTGGCGCTAGTCATCGTAACAGACATCGTTCTTTATCAAGGTAGTTTTGGTTACTCGGGTTGGGCTGTGTGGCTGATTCTCAGTGGTGCGTTATTGGTCGCTGGCGTTTTGATCAGTCATCGGCAGCCATTCACAATATCCACGGCGCTCCTCTGCGCAACAGCAGTGTTAACCGCGCTGCGAATGAGCTGGCAAGGAAATTTTGGATTGGCCTTCTTCGCTATTTGTCAGTTGTTGCTGCTTGCTTTGTTGGCTCAAGGATTACCCATTAGTTTGATTGCATACGTTCGATTCTTGTGGGGCTTGCTTCCTCAAGCCATTCGAGCCATCCTCGCATCAACTCTCTCGACGACTGGGGTTAGGCTAAGCCACTTGAGATGGATGGAGTTCTTGCTGCCAGCGGTTATGACCGGGATTTTCGCTTTGATCTTTCTGATGGCTAATCCCGATGCGGTAACTAGATTCACCACTTCCCTATCCGAGTTCACAAGTTACTGCTTCAAATGGATCTTCTCGATCGGAATCTCGCAGCCTTTGCTGTGGAGCGTCGTTGCGATTGTTGGCTTGGGAGCAATTGTGCCAAGCTGGAAGAAGATTCTTCCAGCCATCGCTTCGCCCCGCGCACAGGAATGGAGCCAGCAGAGCGCAGCCACGATTCGAGAATATCGAATATCGCGAAACACATTGGTTTGTGTAGTCGGGCTGTTTACGCTTTATCTGATAAGCGAATTTGCCACGATGTGGTTCCGCGAGTTTCCGGAAGGGTTTCATTACTCGGGCTACGCGCATGCTGGAGCGGCTTGGCTGACGATTGCTCTCGCGTTATCGACTGCAGTGATGTCTGCTATTTTTCGACCGGCGAGTTTAGATCAAGTTTGCTATTTACGTTTGATGCGGTGGGCGAAGATCTGGTCGGTCTTGAACTTGCTCCTTGCTCTTTGCGTCTTCAATCGATTGTGGATCTACATTGGCTACAACGGGATGACTCGCATGCGTGTTGTTGCGATCCTTGGAGTCTGCTGCGTTATCGTTGGATTTAGCTTGGTTCTGATCAAGGCCGCGCGACGTTTCAGTTTTCCGTGGTTGGTTGAAAAACAAATTCTCGCTCTCACAGTATTCCTGTTCTTACTCACAGTGCTTCCGGTCGACTTTATCGTCTACCGAATCAACAGTCGTTGGGTTCGCGATGGCGATCCGGCTCCTGCAGTTCAAATCACCGAGCATCGCCTGTCGGACTCGGGTTATCTAGCCATTCTCCCATTGCTCGAATGCGACGATCCGATCATTCGCGAAGGAGTTGCCGCGATGATTGCCGGTCGGATGGCTGAGGCAAAAAGCGATACACCTTGGCAGGGTTTTCAAGCGGCGACATGGCGACTTGAGACGCTTGGGAGTGCGGACTTCAAAGAACAACTATCGCCTTGGCTTGAAGACGAGTCAGCCCGCAACAATGCCATCCGCCGTTTTAAGGACCACGTCTGGAAGTGGTATTGAGAACCGATCACATTCAGTTTCCATAAAGAATCTTGTCGTGGTCGGCACCTGAGAAGCCATCGGCGCTTTCATTTTCACAAGCAAGCGAACCAATTCGCTGAATTTCTTCCTTCAGTTTGTCTAGATTGGATTCTGGCACACAATCGTTAGCTGTGGACTCAATTGGGGTTATCAGCACGTGAGTGCCTTCTGGAAGTGCAGTCCCTTCGAATTGAATCATTCCGTTTCGAACGGTGCCCTTGATAACCATTGCCGTGATCCCCAATGTCTAAAGTCAGAACAACGTTCATATCTTAACACGAGGGGCCAGCGGACTCCGATTCCCATCAGGACAATGGGCCAGTTTCTTGATCTTGGAGTTGTGCTTTTCGGATTTAAGGCCGAAGGCCAGTCCGTTTACCTAGCCCAGCCTGCAGGGCTGGGAATGCAATTCGCAAGAAAAAAAGGTCCAACGGCCCACTGGTTTGCACGCAAACCGGTGGGCCGTTGGACCTGACCTACTCATACTCCATCACCCAGCCCGATGGGCTGGGCTAGGTAAATCGCTGGGCCTTCGGCCCGAAATCCCACAAATTGCCAGCTTCAAAATTTCTTAACTATGGCTGATTGGCTTGCGTGATAGCCTTGTATAAGCCTTCATCGTCTCGGCCTTGACGGGCTTTCGGCTCGACCAGATGGCTCCAAAGGACTTCATGAACAAAGCCAATCCTCGGAAACAGGATTTCATTTGTCGCGACTTCCAAGAGAACATCAAGCGTCGAGAGATTCGGATCGCAAGAAATAGCGGAAGATAGGTCGTAGGGCTGCGACGAAGAGCAATGGCGAGATCGTTACATACCACCGATTGATGTTGGAATTCGATCTCTCTAGCCAGTGGAGTCTTATCGTGCCAAACATGCACTCCAGGCAATCGCACAATCGAGTAGCCCGCATCCATCAGTCGCAAGCAAAGGTCCTTCTCTTCTCCGCCGTAGTCTCCAGGAGTATTCTCGTAGAACCCTACCTCCTTGGCCGCCTTGATGCGGATCACATGGCCACAGCCCGCAAACACGCCGACCTTCAGTGGGGCAGTTCTTGGTTGGACTTCCGGTTGACGCGAGCCGAGGATGTCGAAAGCCACGACGGCGACTTTGGGGTTGGCTTCGAGGAACTTCACAGCCGTTTCGACTTCGTCGGAAGCTAAAAACCACGCATCGTCATCCAGGCTGACAAAGTAGTCCACGCCGCTCCGCGCCATCATTTCGTTTCTGGCAGACATATAACCCAAGCTGCTTTCGCGACGTTGCCAAATTACGCCGGGAAACTTGGGTTGAAGTGTGGGGGTTGCGTCGATCGATCCGTCGTCAACTACTACAATCTGCATATTCGGCATTGTCTGCAAAAGCGCCGAGTTTAGAGACTTAGTTAGAAGTTCAGCACGATTTCGAGTTGCAATCCCTAAAAGAACTGCCGGAACAAGGCTCATTGGCAATAACTCAGCTTCCTTTTAAGGTACCTCGGGATTGGCAGAAGAAAACGGGTCCTCAATTGTAGCTCAGCATTAGGTCGTTATGTTGTGGCTTCATCCCGAATACTATGCGAGAGTGACGAGTGCTAGCTGCTACAGTACCAGCGACGAACTGCTGTTCTTTCCAAGTTCGAGCATCTCACTGAGATTCGAATTGTCGATCCCAAGTCCTAAAGTCCGCAGCAGGTAAGAAGTTTCGTGAAAGGCATCCATCGGTTAGAATACTGGATCTTGAGGGACAACTCATTAGCCGGCACGACGATTAGACCTTTCGCGGACCCAATCACTTGAACAACCCTTTGTCGACTAACAAATCCACGGAGAGTCACTCGCTAACGCATCAGGTCGGGGATAAGAATCTTTCAGAGGCGGTGGCGCTGACCATTGCGGGTTCCGATCCGAGCGGCGGAGCTGGACTGCAAGCTGATCTAAAGACTTTTCAGCAGTTGGGCGTCTACGGCATGTCGGTCGTCACTCTTTTGACCGTACAGAATACGCAGCAGGTTTCAAACTTGCAGATGGTCGATCCCAATTTTGTTGTGGAACAATTGGACTCTGTGCTCGCCGACATTCCGCCGACAGCAATCAAAGTTGGTGCACTGGGTACCAGTGAGATGGTCACCCGAGTGAGTGAAAAGCTAAAGGGCGGCACCGCGCCAATTGTGGTCGACCCTGTGATGGTCAGCAAGCACGGTCACTCCTTAGTCGCGGGTGATTTCTTGTTGCCCTTTCGCTCTGAGCTACTTCCGCTGGCCTACTTGGTCACTCCAAATCGATTCGAAGCCGAGCAGCTTGCGGGACAATCGATCACGAATATCGAGCAAGCAAGAGATGCGGTTCGAGCGATTCAATCGATCGGTTCGCAGAATGTTCTCTTGAAGTACGGAGCCATCGACAATCAGTATCTGTGTTTGTTGGCTAACGAAGACCAGATATTTGAGTTGAGGCAGCCGTTGATTCAAACTAGTAGCCTACATGGAACTGGTTGCGTACTTTCTGCGATCATCACCGCAGCAATTGCTCTTGGGCATCGCGATCTGAGCCAGATCGTAGATCACGCGATGGGGCAATTGTCGCAAGCTTTGGCAGCCAATTCTAATTTTGGCCATGGCGTGCATCCCGTAGAGACACGTGGCCTAAGCCTTTCTGCACTGTCAGTTTAGAAGCATCATGGATCAGAACCCCAAAACTCCTCAGGAAGTGAGTCTAGCGGCGAGCCAAGATAGCTCGACATCGTTGCTAGATCCCAATCGATGGAATGACGAGGCTGAGTTTCGAAAGAGATTCCCGATAGTTTGGTTAGCAACGCTGGCTGGGCCACCACTGGTTGCTGCAACTGCCGTTCTTTTCTTCTGGATTGCCTACGGCTGGGCGTCGGCGGTGAAGTTAGTTACGACCGCAACGTTTTCCTTCTTTGCGGCTGGGAAATTCATCATCCTGGGTGGTGGAATCGAACAATTGGAGAACCGCGACTTCTACAACTCAGAGCAGCTTCTCGCGCTGGTGTTTGCCATGGATGTGATGGCGGTGTGCTTCCTGGTGTTCCATTTGGGCTTTCTATTTCGTCTGCCAAAGATGGGAACCAAACTTCAAGCTGTGGCTGACAACGGCCACATTATCTTACAAGCCCATCCTTGGATGCGTCGCATGACCTTTGTGGGATTAGTCATCTTCGTCGCAGTACCGCTGGCCATGACGGGAAGCGTCGGTGGATCAATCCTTGGACGGTTGCTGGGCATGAGCAGGTTGGCAACGTTCTTGGGAGTGATGCTTGGTAATGTGATTGGTGGATCAGCCATGTATTTTGGAGCTGGAGTACTTCGCAACATTCTGAAGAAGGATGATCCCATGCTTTTGATCGGCGGGATTATCGTCATGGCAATCGTGTTGTACATCTTGTTGAGGCGCTATCAGCAAACGATGAAGCTCGCCGCAGCAACCGGAAATAAAACCTCCAACGAACGATAGATCGCTCAAAATCTGGTTAATGTCCTTAACCACTTGCTTTGACGACAGACGTGAAATGCGGAGCAGGCAGAATGGGAACCTGCGTCGTAGGTTGGACCGACTTCGAGACTTGTGGGGCAGTGATTCGCTCCAGCTTTTGCATGAGCTGCGCGGCTGAGGTGACGACAAAGGTTGCTCCGCGGCGTCGAAAACTGGTCAATAGCCGATCGAAGTTCTTAAACGTACCTAGGCAAGCAACGATGATTTGACCGGTATAACCAGCTTTACGAAGTGCCGAGCACCAGTATCGCGTTTGCTCCAATCCTCCAGGCGTGATCACGGTTACGAGGATGAGATCTGGCCGCTGTTGAGCGACGATTGCCGCGTCTCTATCCGGCAGATCAGATCTGTCCAAAATCGAAACACTCACTGTCGGGCTTAGCAGGTCGCGCATGACTTCCATCGTCAAAAGCTCGCCCACGTTTCGCACAGCAATGGCGTAGAGATGTAGCTTGGTCGTTGGAAGCTGGAGGTCTAAGGATTCAGAAACTTCAAGGCTGCTTTCGCCGTGCTGCTGAGCATCTGGCTGTTTTTTATCGCGATGATCTTCTTCAACTTCTAAGGCTTCTGGCTTAGGTTGCGTGATAAGGCCAGCTTCACAGAGTGACGTTTGCAAGTATCGAAGCAGTTGTTCGTCCGATAGTTCGCGGTGTTGGGCATCCCTCAGCATGTCCCTGAGTACAAATTTGATCGTGGGAATCACGGTGCTATCTAGCAATTCGGGGATTGTTCGTTCCTTGGCTTCCGTTTTGATGAATTCATTGACTCGATACTGATCACCGCTAAGCAGTCTCTGATATCCTCGCACGGCCTGTGGAACTTGAGTTTTTTCGCTGAGTAGAGTTGATAAGAATCGAAATCTGGGAACGTATTGGCCCATGACTACAGCACAGACCGTTAGTGGCGTTGCAAGTAGCAAACCAATAGGGCCCCAAAGCCAACCCCAGAATACGGCTGCGACGATTACTGCCATTGGAGACACTCCAGTGCTCGATCCGTACAACCAGGGCTCGACTAGTTACCTTTCGAAATCACACTGACAATTCGATCTCGAAGGTCATCGCGATATAGCAGAATGAAAATTGCAAAGACAGAGACTAAACCGGCGGTTCCGATCGGCCCCAAAACTGTCGCCGCCCCTCCGGCCCAAGACTTAATGTCGATGCCTGTACTGGTTGTATCGGAGATGAAAAGTGGCTGGGACGGTGAAGATCCATTGTTATGTTCACCCTGCGTCGCATCAGCGGATTCACCCTGTTGGCCAACTTTCGTTTCAAAGGAGTCGTTAGCTTGAGCGCTGACATCCTTGGCTACTTCACGACTCTCACCTGGAGATGCTTCCGAGTCTGCGGCCGAGTTTGAGGTGTTGGAGTTAGAGAGTGCCGATAACTCAGCGAGCGCTGACCCCCAGCCAGTAACGATCGACTGGAGATTTCCAATCTTTTGCTTAAGCTCTACGCGATACTTAGGCAATTGTTCGGAGAATCCTGAAACGCTAGAACCCATTGCGAACACAAATCCGCAGAAAACCAACAGTACCAAGCTCGTGGATGAAACGACTGCCAAAGTGCTAGGAAGTCCCATCCGCTGAAACCGAGCAACAATGGGGCTGAGCAAAAAAGCGACCAGCATCCCAAGTGACATCGGAATCAAGACATCGCGCGCGAAGTATAGAACAGCCACGAATAGAATGATCGCGGCACCCTGAAGCGAACGGGCAATCGTTACCAGTGCACGTGAAGATCGCATTAAAGCACTCCAAGTGCCGAAAAGTGAATCGAAACAAAAGCACTCAACACGGTACATTCAGAACTGTGGTGTCGGAAGTGCCGCTTGAGTTTCTAATTGCGGACGGGACGTCCGCGCACCCTGGGTACGGGACGTCCGCGAACCCGCGCACCACTTTTTTACTAAGCAGTTTGCGTGCCACCACTAGGCTGAATGATCGAGCTTGCTTCAAGAAAGAGTGAGTCGACTTAGAAGAGAGAGTCTTAGCTCACTAGCTCGCGTCTTCTAAGCTCACAGTCGTATCGAGCTTGATTCCAAAAGAAGCGATGCGATCACGGATCTTTCCGCGCGTAATGCCCAGTACCTCAGAGGCTCGCGATTGATTTCCGTCAGTCATGTTCAGGATCTTGGTAAGCAACAGTCGCTCGACTTCGGCGATCACTTCAGAATAGATGTTGTTTGAACCCGCATCAAAGCGATCCTGAATCAACTGGTCCAACGAAAATTCGGATTCGTTTGTTTCAGAAAGTTCTGTTATCGGCAGCGCTTCAGGCGTTGGCGTGCCGTTTGACGAATTCGCTGTCGTTGGGGATAGCAGAGACTCTGGCATGCAATCCCGCGTGATGACCGTGCCGACACAATTGAGCATCGCTTGACGCACAACAGATTGAAGCTCTCGAACGTTACCTGGCCAAGAATGTGAAGTCAGCGATTCCAGCGCGTCTTGTGAAAGTCCTGTTAAGTCTGGACGGTCCATTTCCGTTTTTGCACGGCTAAGGAAGAACTCAATAAGTCGTGGCAAGTCATCCATTCGCTCTCGAAGAGGAGGAATCTGGATTGTGTAGCCATTCAATCGAAACAAAAGATCCTGTCGAAATTTTCCCGACCCTACCATCTCTTCCAGCGGTTGGTGAGTTGCTGCGATGATGCGCACGTCGGTACGAATCATTTCTGAGCCGCCAACTCTTTCGAAGGCTTGCTCTTGAATCAGTCGCAGCACTTTTCCTTGAATGAGCAACGACATATCGCCAATCTCGTCTAGGAAAATGGTACCGCCATCGCACTGTTCAAATCGGCCGATTCGTCGCCGATCGGCTCCAGTAAAAGATCCTTTCTCGTGACCAAACAATTCGCTTTCCAAGAGAGCATCTGGAATCGCGGCACAGTTGATTGATACGAATGGCTTGTCTGCTCTCTTTCCAAAATCGACGAGCGCTCGAGCGACCAACTCCTTTCCAGTTCCACTTTCCCCACGAATCAAAACGGGTAATTGTTGGTTGGCAACTCGACCAATCGCTTTGAATACCTCCACCATGGCAGGTGAACCACCGATGAAGTACTCCGTCGAATTTGGATCTCCGGCTGTTAGAGCCACGGGTTGATCGGCAGC
>CAYWNG010000155.1:0-11224 GCA_964458685.1 uncultured Pirellulaceae bacterium | reverse complement strand
ATCCATCGTGCAATAAGGTCGACATTATGGAATGTCGCCTCGAACCTGCGATATGCCCGGGGTTTCTCTGCAACCAACGGAGCTTGGCTCCTAAACACTTTTCAGTCGAAATGGAATGATCGCACAAACCCCAACGCAAAACTCGAAGCAACGACGTATCCTGGTCACGGCTGCACTGCCCTATGCTAACGGACCGATCCATATCGGTCACTTGGTTGAGTACATTCAGACCGATATCTGGGTTCGCTTTCAGAAGCTAGTCGGCAATCGCTGCATCTTCATCTGTGCCGATGATACCCACGGCACCGCCATCATGATTCGGGCTCGCAAAGAGGGCCGCAGCGAAGAAGCCTTGATTGCCGAAACGCAAGTCCATCACCAACGTGACTTTGCCGGTTTCGATATTCAGTTCGACAACTACGGCAGCACAAATTCGCCCGAGAATCTTGAGCTATGTCATCAGTTTTGGGCATCGCTGCGCTCGGCCGGTTTAGTTGCCGAGCGAGATGTCAGTCAGTTATTTGATCCCGAAGCCAACACGTTTTTGGCTGACCGCTTTGTCAAAGGCACATGCCCAAAATGTAAGGCCGTCGACCAGTATGGCGATAGCTGCGACAAGTGCGGCGCGACCTACTCACCGACGGATCTGATTGACCCGAAGAGCACGCTTTCTGGTGCGACTCCAGAATTGCGTTCCTCAAAACATTTGTTCGTTGAGCTTGAGAAGCTGCACGAGTTTCTGGACTCGTGGACTCAATGTGGCCAGCATCTTCAGACTGAAGTGGCCAACTATCTTAAAGGTCACTTCTTGGGAGATCCGCTGCGCGACTGGGACGTCTCCAGGCCAGCGCCCTACTTTGGATTTGAAATCCCCGACGCCCCCGGCAACTATTGGTACGTTTGGTTTGATGCTCCGATCGGATACATCGCCAGTACATGGGCTTGGTGTAAGGCCAACGGGGAAAAGCTCGACGATTGGTGGCGAAGCGAAGCGACTGAGGTCCACCATTTTATTGGCAAGGATATCACATACTTCCACACACTCTTTTGGCCCGGCATGTTGAAGACCGCCGGCTTTTCGCTTCCAACGAAAGTCCATATCCATGGATTCTTGACCGTTGGCGGCGAGAAGATGAGCAAGAGCAAAGGCACCTTTGTAAAGGCTGAGACCTATCTCAAGCATCTCAATCCAACCTACCTTCGCTACTACTTTGCGAGCAAGTTAGGACCAAGGCTGGATGATTTGGATCTGAATCTGGATGAGCTGATTTCGAAAGTCAATTCAGATCTCGTGGGCAAGGTTGTCAATCTTGCGAGTCGTACTGCCAAGTTCGCAAACAAGACTGGTCTTTCCAGTTCCTATCCTGACGACGGGGGACTGTTTGAGGCTGCCGCGAAGGCTGGCACCGCGATCGCTGAAGCGTACGAAGAGTGCGATTTCGCCAAAGCCATGCGACTGATCATGGAGCTTGCAGACCGAGCCAATCCCTATATCGAAAACGCTCAACCCTGGGTGCTTGCCAAGTCGCCCGATAGTCAGCAAGCTCTCCGCGATGTGTGTACGGTTGGACTGAATTTGTTCCGTCAGTTGATCGTGTATCTGTCGCCCGTTCTGCCGAAACTCGCCGAACAATGCGGAGCTCTATTGGGCGAGCCGATTACCAGTTGGTCGCAGAGTCAAAGCCCGTTGTTAGGAACTCAAGTCAATCCATTCGAGCACATGTTGGCTCGCGTTAACCCTGAGGATATACAAGCGATGATTGAAGAAAGCAAACAAGAGAACGCTCCCGAGCCAACCACACCGGCTGATCCATGGAACGACACCGCCGATGCGCTGAACGCCGAGCCGTTGGCAGCCGAATGCACGATCGAAGACTTCGTCAAAGTCGACCTCCGAGTCGCGCGCATTGTCGCCGCTGAACAAGTCCCTGAAGCGCGTAAGCTCCTGCGTTTGACGCTCAGCTTAGGTGGCGATGTTCGCAAGAATGTGTTCGCCGGTATCAAGTCAGCTTACGAACCCGAGCAGTTGATTGGTCGCTTGGTAGTCTGCGTTGCGAATCTCAAGCCACGACAGATGAAGTTTGGACTTAGCGAAGGCATGGTCACCGCAGCCGGCTCAGGCGGCGACGAGATCTTCTTGCTCTCTCCCGATTCCGGCGCCAAGCCCGGCATGCGCGTTCACTAAATCCTGCTGGCTTGCCCAGCAGATTGTTAGGCTTCCAGCTAAACAGAATTGTCGTGTTGTGCCTGCCTGCGAGTTCGAGCGAATAGAAATTCTACGGCAGCAGTAGATCTACATTGCTATAGACCTGCTGCCGCGCGGCTGAGAGCCATGGAGTGATGTCGGGGAGCGGAGGTAGGCCGACGCGTCGCATCACGCCGCCGAGTCGATACTGCATGCGAGCGTCGTCGACATAGTCGGCGATGAATCGCTCTTGCGAGAATCGAGGAATCAGCCACACCAGCTTGTCGACTTCTTTTCGAAGGATCTTATTAGCGGCGGCTTGAACAAGCTGCGCATCCAAGCTATCCAGCATGTCGTAGTACTGCTGTACTAGATCAGGCTCGCGCTCAATCAGAGCGGCATCCAGCAGCAGTTCGACTGAGATGTGGCCGACAAAGGCGGCTTGATGACCGAGTCCGGGTTGTAAATACTCTCGCAACTCCACGGCAAACCGAGTGCTCATCTGGACAAAACACTCTTGCCCATGAAACCAATGATCGTCATCGTGATGTTGAATCACACCCGCAGCAAACTCGCGAGCCGATGGATCATCGTCCAATAAAATAGGCTCGGCGTACTGTCGCCGAGCCCTATTCTTGCGATCGATCACATTCATCCAGTCGGGCAGCGCAGTGCCCGCAGCAAACAGTGGTCGATCAAGGAAACGATAGGCGTGAGCCAGATAGTTCACTAGACATGCATCCACGCGTGCGATGCAGCACTAGCCAGCACCGCGTCGCAAACCTTTTGAGTCTCAAGAGCATCCCGGAAGCTTGGATGTGCTGGCTTGCCGGTATCCAAGCTGGTCAAGAAGTCCGCAACTTGGTGCGTGAAGGAATGCTCGTAGCCAATCTGCAATCCTGGTACCCACCAATTGCCCATATACGGTTGATCGCCATCGGTAACGTGCACGCTGCGCCAGCCACGAACGATTGATTCGTCGCTGTAGTCGAAGTATTGCAAGCGATGCAGGTCATGGAGATCCCAACGGATACTGGCGTTTTCGCCATTGATTTCCAGGGTGTAAAGAGCCTTGTGACCGCGAGCGTAGCGAGTCGATTCGAATAGCCCCAGCGATCCATTTTGGAAGTGGCACAAAAACGCGCAAGCATCGTCGATGCCGACGGGTTGCTTCTTGCCCGTTTCCGCGTGAACGCGTTCCTTCACAAACGTTTCGGTCATAGCGCTTACGTCGGTGATTGAGCCGTTCAGCCAGATAGCTGTGTCGATACAGTGCGCCAATAGGTCTCCCGTAACACCACTTCCCGCGGCATCCACATCTAATCGCCATGTTGCCGTTCCGCCTTGAGGAACGTCAGCATTGATGGTCCAGTCTTGCAAGAAGTTCGCGCGGTAGTGGAAGATCTTTCCGAGCTTGCCCGAGTCGATGATCTGCTTGGCAAGCGTAACCGCAGGGACGCGTCGGTAGTTGTACCAAACCATGTTAGCCACACCGGCGGCTTCGACAGCTTGGCACATCTCTTCGCCTTCTTCGGCGTTCATCGACAGCGGCTTTTCGCAAAGGATCATCTTGCCAGCCTTGGCCGCAGCGATCGCAATCTCTTTGTGCAGGTTGTTCGGCGTGCAGATGTCGATCACATCGATGTCATCGCGAGCGATCAACTTTCGCCAATCGGTTTCAATCGATTCGTAACCCCAATTGTCCGCAAAGGCTTTCGCCTTCTCGGCATTGCGAGCACACAAGGCCTTGAGTACTGGCTTGTAACTGCTCTTGAAAAACTTGGCGGCTTGCAAGTAGGCATTGGAGTGAGTCTTGCCCATAAAGCCATAACCAATCATGCCGACGCGTAGTTCTGTCATGTTGATTTGATCCTGATTTGGAATGGATTTGTTTGAGGTTAATGAATTGGGTTTGATTTAGACAAAATCGACAAGCCTTTATAAAGGCCTATCGATTGTTGTTGATTCAGAAAACGTCTTAGCGTCAAAGAACTAAGCTGACCAGCCGTGAGATTCGCGAACTTTCAGCATGACATCGAGAATGGTATTCCATGTCGAAACAGTTTCCAGTGTCTTGTTGGGGAACATGCAGCCATCCCAACAGATATGCTTGATGCCACGTTTCTGAGCGTCTTTCAGCCAGTAGCCAGCGCAGCGAACGATGTCCAGCTTGCCGTTCGGGTCGTCGGCTGAGCAGTGCTTACCAGTCTTGTCGTGTGAGCCGGCTCCGTGAACATGACCGTCGTTTTGTGCGACGTGGAAGTCAATTGTCCATGGTCGCAGCTTGTCGGTCATCTTCTCGTAAGCTGCGTAGAATTCATCGTCCGAGTAGCCCTCTTGGATCAATGCACAGTCAGGTGCGTTGTAGCCGAGCAAATAGAGATAGGTGTGAGCCAAGTCAGCTTGGAACCCAAGGGACTCGGGCATTCCAACCTCTTCCAGCAAGTTCAGCATGTCCTTCCAACTGTGCATGCCGGCCCAGCAGATTTCTCCTTCAGCAGCCAATCGTTCGCCATGGTCGGCGGCGATCAAAGCAGCTTCGCGGAACGTCTGCGCGATCTTGGTGGTGTTCGCTTTCGCGTCGGCTCGCCACTTTTCGACACCGAACTCAGCCGAGTCGATACGGATGACTCCATACTGTCGCACGCCATGTTCGTTGAAGATCTTGGCAATGCGGCACGCTACTCGGACGGCTTGCAAGAACTTCTCTCGAGCCGCTGCATCACCCATCGCTGAATCGCCAACGGTACCTGGCCAAACCGGTGCAACCAGCGAACCGACCTTAAATCCCTTGCTCTGAATCAGATCAGCAATCTGTCGGAGGTCGCTGTCGGATGCACTGGGATCGGTGTGAGGCAAGAACAAGAAGTAATCGATGCCTTCGAACTTTTGTCCGCGAACTTCGGCTTGTGCCGTTAGGTCCAACATGCGTTCGAGACTGATTGGCGGCTCTTGTCCAGGATCAGTTCCTTTGCCAACTAGTCCAGGCCACATAGCATTGTGAAGCTTGGGGGCGTTGCTCATACGATTTACTCCGGCAGGAAGGTGGGGTTGATAAGACGTGTTCGGAAGCCGCGTTCATCCGGCTTCCGAAAATGTATGGTGGGATGCTTCAGTTCAATCGCAATTCTTGCTTAGCGATCCGCAATCCAAGCTCCGTTGGCAGGCAAGTTGCTGTGAGTGTCAGGACCGAAGTAACGCAGTCCGACCAGCGGTTCACTGCCCGTATTCTCGATCTCGACGCCGCGAGTTGCCGCTTCGTGGCTGATGAACACTTCGTCTTCGGTGTTTTCGCCGAAGTTGATCATCGCTGGGGTCTGAAGTGCCAGCTTGCCGATGCGTCCCTTGCCTTGAACGGTGATCCAACCGCTAGCGCCTGGGTCTTTCAGAACGCACTTCGCGCCTGGTTCGACGGTCAGTTCTTTGGCGCTGAAAAGCTGTTGGCCATCGATGGTACCGTAAACGATCCACTTGTCGGTGTAACCATCGCCACTTCGATCAGCATCGACGATCGGTTCGATGTAGTTGCTGTCCTTGAAGTGCGTGTCCAGGTTCTTTTCCCAGTCCAACTGACCGATGATAAAGTCCAGATCTTGGTGCTTGTCGGCGGGCATGTCTTTGACCAGCAGCGACCAAGGCACATAGCGGCCTTCGACGATCGACTGGAACATACCGAAGACATCCGAGCCCCATTGCGGCTCATAAGTACACAAAGATCCCGGAGCATGGAGAACGCCGGGAGGAATCAGCCAGCCGGTGCCGCGCTTCAGCCGGTAGGCTCGCGAGAGATCCAGAATGCCGTTGTCGCCTTTGTTCCAGTTTTCGAGGCAGCGACGCAACTGTTCCTTCGTCGTGCCAGGCTCGAGTCCCATGAACGTGTAGCAGAAGTTGTTATCGACGTTGTTGTATTGAGGCGGGAAGTAATAGCTCTCGGGCTTGCCTTCTTGGCCAACCAATGCCGCGTCTTCAGCCGACTGGTGCATGTGGTGGGGGATCGGTCCCATGTTGTCGAAGAACTTGGAGTAAACCGGCCAGCGGTTGTACTTGCCATACATGGACTGGCCGACAATTCTCGATCCAGCTTCGGCCACGGCGTCGCGGAGCAAAAACTTCTTGCCTTCGAATAGGCAGAAGCTCAATCCTTCATGCCAAACTCGACCTTCGTTGGCCGCTTCGGTCGTGCTGCCAAACCAACGCTCGTCAATACCGCCTCGGTTGGCACCAAAAGCGTAG
This sequence comes from uncultured Pirellulaceae bacterium, assembly GCA_964458685.1. Lineage (GTDB taxonomy): Bacteria > Planctomycetota > Planctomycetia > Pirellulales > Pirellulaceae > Aureliella. The sequence continues at coordinate 4,806 of CAYWNG010000155.1, read as the reverse complement.
AGGTCTGCGGGATTCAGCTTAATGCGTCGTCCTGGGTGAAGGAAGCTTCGGGGGACCCATGTCGGCGTCAACCGAAGAAGTCCTTCACCAGCGTCCATTGCGTGACCCAAAATGGAAGCAACGTTGTCCTTCTGAATCAAACCTGCGTCGAGCTTTACACTTGTCATTTCGTTATTGACCGCGAAACTAAGGGAGAATTTTATCCATGCTACGGATAGACTGTTTTATTCCCAGCTCGCAACCGTTACAAGTAAGGGGCTGGCAATACCTACCCATATTCTTGAGTGATTTTCCTACTTGAGTGATTTTTCATGGCACTGGCAATCAACCCTACCGACACGGATCAACCGCCAACACTGCGAGAACCGGCAACATCAGGATTCCAAATACACCGCTACCGCCTGACCGAAGGCAAGCAGACCGGTTGCGAACTGATCATTATCAACAGCCGAAGCGTTTGCGCCGCAATCTGCCCCACTCGTGGAATGAGTCTTTGGCGAGCTAGGCTGGATGGCATCGATTGCGAGTGGGGCTCGCCGGTCCGCGGGCCTGTCCATCCATGCTGGGTGCCAATATCCGAGCCCAGCGGCTTGGGTTGGCTAGATGGCTTCGACGAACTGCTTGTGCGCTGTGGTCTAAGATCGTTTGGCGCGCCGGACTTCGATGAGAAGGGCAAGCTGCTGCATCCTTTACATGGAAGCATCGGGAATCTCGCCGCGGAGAATGTCGAGATGAACCTCAGTGACGATGGCGAGACTTTGACTGTTTCCGGAGATGTGTACGAGACGCGATTCCTAATTCACAACCTCAAATTGCGAGTCGAGTACAAGTTTACGTTGGGCCAGCCTACTATCACTGTTCGCGACACGGTGAGTAACATCGGAGGAGCGACGACTACTGCTCAGTTGCTATATCACATCAACTTTGGCAAACCGCTTCTGGATGCTGGTTGCCAGTTCCACTGCGCCGCGGACCAGGTTGTAGCGCGCGACAAAAGAGCTGATGAAGATCTCGCGACATGGAACAAGTACTTGGGGCCAACTGAGGGCTACGCCGAGCAGGTCTATTTCCTACAGCCAATCGCCGACGAAAGTGGCTGGGCAACGACGGTGCTCTCCAACCCAACGATTCAGCAAGCGGTAGCCGTGCATTACAAGACTGATTCCTTGCCATACTTTACTCTTTGGAAGAACACGGCTTCCGAAGCAACTGGATATGTCACGGGGCTCGAGCCTGGAACGGGCTTTCCCAATCCGCGTTCGTTCGAAGAGAAGCAAGGTCGGCTGGTTCAATTACAGCCTGGCGAAAGTCGCAGTTACGAGCTGAAGATCGAGGCGACTCAAGATTCTCAAACAACTCGAACGTGGCTTGATAAAATCAGTATGCTTCAAGGTAATGTCGCCCCCAAGAAAACCAGCTTTAACGACGCATGGTGTACACCGAGGTCGTAACTTCAAAAAAGACTTTGCGAGGACGTATTCGCAAAGCATCTTCCTTAAGTGAAATCGCAGTTGAGGAATTTTCGACTTATGACGCCCGAAAATAGTAAGTTCGTTATTCAGTGTTCGAGCTGTAGCGCAAAGTTGCAGGTCGGAGTAAGCGCGATGGGTAAAACCATTGCGTGTCCCAAATGTGGACATCAGATGAAGATCAAGGATAAGCCCAAGCCGGTGGACGATCCGGTCGTTGCTCGACCCGTTGCAAGCTCGTCGACCCCGGTGAATCCTTCAGTGGCTCAACCCGTCGCTCAACCCGTCCATCCTAGCGCTGGCTCGCCCCCGTCACTATTCCCAAACTATCAACCCGGCGACTATCAACCCGCCAATTATCAACCCGCGGCAAACGACTGGACTCAGTTGCCTATGCCGCCGTCGTTGCCGGCGAACTACGGTCAAGCCAGCAGTTCGAATGTTGCACTGCGGGGCAACGGTCGGCTTTGGCTTTGGATCGCGCTGGGAGGGGCAGGCTTTCTTTTCATCGGTGTGCCTGTTTCGGTACTGGCCGTTTGGTGGCTATCCAAAAGCTCGCAGGTCGCTGATTCTAAAGGCGGTATGGGCAAGGCACCGAGCCGCGGAAGCGATGTGCGGTCGAACAATCAGGCCGCTGCTGGAGGCAACCAAGCTAACGCCAAGATCTCTTTTCCAATCTTAGGGCCCGGTCTGCCTTTCAAAGACAATATCTCATACCATCACGTGATGATTCCACGTCCGCCGAAACGCGCGCTCAGCCTGAACATCTTTATCCCCAAGGGAAATCATGCGGAGCACTCACTTCCGGTGATGCTGGAGGCTCCCAATGGCACCAACCTCCTGCATGGGGCCCGAGTCGATTCTCCGCAGGCATCCACAGAATATTTGCCGTTCACGGATCAGGGAATGATCACAGTCACATTCTCTCTCGATGGTGAAATGTTCGACAATCTGACCCCTGCAATGGGTGAACTCTATTTCCGAGAGTTGCAGAAAGCCTACAAGGAGTTTGTCGAAAGTGACGCAGGTGTGGAGAATGGAAAGCTGGCTCTCGACTACGTCCTCGCTAAAGTCCCTGCGGCCGATTCAAAGCGAGTCTACATCTGGGGCCATAGTTCGTCAGCTACACTCGCACTGCTCATGGCATCGAAGGACAAGCGGATCGCCAAGTGTATCGCACTAGCTCCAATAACCGATCTGAATGCGAGACTGGGCGACCTACTTACGGATCGGTCTATGTCGAAGGCATTTCCTGGTCTCAAGGAGTACCTCATTAGTGGCTCGCCGCTAACGCACGTAGCGGAATTGAAGTGCCCAGTCTTTTTGGCGCATGCCAAGGATGACGACAACGAGCCCTTTCAAAACTCACAAGCCTACGTCAAAGCTTTGCAAGCTGCGGGTGGCAACATTGTCTTTGAAGCTCGATCCAGCGGCGGTCACTATCAAGGGCTGATTGATGCAAGCGTCCCCAAGGCTATCACGTGGATCAACGAAACTCGATGATCGTTACAGAGACAGCTCGGTTGCTTTGCAACATACTCCGCTAAGGCATAGCTGATCGGCTTAGAGCATGAATGACGCACCCAAACCGCAGATCTCGATCAAGACTTTGTTTCTCTTGATCCTATTAGCGGCGCTGTCGCTTCGACTAATTATTGTCGACCAACGGTTTCGAAAATTGCTTGCCGAGACTTCGTCGCTTGGCAGCGTTGGAGGAGAGGCCGCTGAGCTCAGGACTAAACTGGGCTATCTGGTTCCTGAGGACGCCAATTCTCAATACATGGTTCCCATTCCACCAATCACCGGCAACAGCCGCAGTTTTCGGCTCTATCTTCCTCGAATCGAAGGCAAGCGACTGCTTAAACTTGGAATGACTACAAGTGAGAATAAACGCTATTTTCTTCCGCGAACCAATGACAAATGGCCATTGGTGCATCAGTTCGAACTCTCTGATTCGGAAGAGCAGATCATTACTGTGGCTTGGCTTCATTCCGAATCAGGCCAGCCGATCATCCGCGTCGAGAGAACGGGATTTACGATTGAGGAGGTGCAGTTTCAGGACGCAGGATTTCTTGATGCGAAGGATTATAGTTGGCCCCCGCTCATGCTAGATAATCAAGCTACTTCGGTTCACTCACTCGGCCAGTCATTTAATCTTTGGGAGGCAAGCGCTAGCAAGAAGAGCCTTAGTCCCGAAGAGTTTGGCGTGGTGTCAGGATTCCGACTTTGGATCGAGACAGCACCATGAACCAAGCCGCCATGAATCAAGTAGCGAAAGACAAGAAACGGATGAAATTCAGTCTCAATGGCATCCTGTGGCTGTTGGTTGCCGCGGTGATTTCGTTTCAACTCGTGCTGGACTACCAAGTCTTTAGGCTTCAGCAAAAGAAATCAGCACTTCAGGACGAGATCGTGCGTTTGAAGCTAGAGCTTGAAAAGAGCGGTACGCCATAAGAAACGCTATGCGTTGAATTCGCCTATAGTTGCTGTGCTCACATCCAACACCTAGAAAATGGGGAGAAGCCCCCATGTGGAGAAAGCAACTAACTGAGCATTTGCCGAATCTTCAGCGGCGCTCGACAAACAAAAAGAGCGGCATCCTGCCGCGTACAATGGCACTACGTTGCCAAGGAAACACCTCGTCATGCTTACTGCGCGCGCTTCCTAGCATTCGACAATAGGCGATCCTACCTGAATACCATCCTGACTGTCGATGCAAAGTGATAATCCTAGGCATGACAAGGCGTGTTCGGTAACTACTGCAAAGCCAACGTCGTTCGCAAGAACCGCTGATTTTGCCATAGAAGTAATCCTCAAGTGACAGCGCAAGTATTCGTTACTCGCAAAGCTTCAATGTGCCAAGAAGCTGGAGACACGCGGTGAACATCAAGATGAGCTACTGACAACAGAAGGTTTGGATGATGCCGTTTGCAATTGTTAACATCATTCATCTGCTTCGTCCAATGAACGAGTCTGGATTGTGCTGATTGCTGTTCAAGTTGTCAAGCAAGGGTACGAAATTTTTTGTGTTCACGAATCTCTCATGAGTCAACAATCCGAAGCTCACTTCGTTGACTGCAAATCGCTATAATGCCATTAGAAGGTTCGTGTGTTACTTGCGAGGCATTGTAGGACTCGCCAACATGGACACTTCACAGTGCGTTTGTTTCACCCTAAGCTACGTGTCTTGGAAGCGATCACCGCCTTCTGCTTCATTTCGCGTGTTGTACTGCCTTCGTTTCTTTGAATCCTATGATGCAAGCCGACCGCGATTCACAATCCAATCCAGCAAATGCAAGTACGCCAACTGCTGATTTGCACTTGAATCAAGTTCAAG
>CAYWNG010000154.1:0-11284 GCA_964458685.1 uncultured Pirellulaceae bacterium | reverse complement strand
ACGACGATTGGAATGAATCAACGACCGTAGTACGAACTAATGCTACGGCCAGTGGGCCTGCAACCAAGGTAGATTCACGGGCGATCAAAGCTAAGCCCGCAACGACTCGAAAAGTCGATGCCAAGGGACAGCAGGCCAAAGCTTCAACGCCTGCTGCCCCAAAGGTCCCAGTGACCTTTGCAACCAATGCGATTTTCACACTGGCCCCGGTGAGTCCTAGTGACACTTCCTTCTTGGATTTGATCTATCGGCTAACAAAGCCAGACGGCACAACTGTCGTTAAGCCCAGTGTTATCGTGTGCGACAAAGAGGTCAGTCGATCCTTTCAATGGTCCAGTGAGTTTGCTGAGGCATGGAACATGTACTCCCAGCGAAAGGGCCTTCAACCTGATTGTCCAGGTGGCGAACTGCATCCGAGCCTTACGACCTATTTCTGGTTACAGGGTCATAAGGCATTGACGAAGTTGGCAACGGACAACTTGCGGCATATCCCATTCGGCCTGGAAGAGCATTGCATCTCCACCGCGCTGCTCGATGCAACACTGATTAGAAAGTTAGCTTCGGTTGTTGAACACAGTTATGGACTAGCAACATCCTCGTTGAAAGTCGGTTCGAAGTGCGAAGGCAACATTGAGCCCACGAAGTTTGAGTTTCTCAAGTCGAACCTTCAAGCCGCCGCGCACTCATTAATCAAATTCCAAGTTGCCGGCGGTCGGCTCGACCAAATTTCAGTCAAGGGAGACACATTGCTCGCCAAGACTGAGGGTGTTACTTCGTTTTCCATGGAAGGCTACGAGTACTCTGATCCTCAAGCCGTCATTAAGGACGATCCCAGCCTACTCATGAAGCTTGGAAAAATGGAGCACAATCGTTGGATGGCCGAGCAACTGCTCAAGGGATACGAGTTCATCGAGGAAGAGAAGCCCAGGATCACCATAACCACAACAAACCAGAGCGGAGAAATAACCAAGAAAGATGTTCGGGCGCCTCAGTATGAGCACCAGCGCGCCACACTCTGCTGCTGGAGCAGCCTCAGCGAAGATGAGCAACTTAAAGATCTCCGCCAAGCCTACTACGTGCTCTACCATCTCAACGCCTTAGCCGTCTTGAACACCGCCGAGAGAAAAGGAACATAATGCACTCCCGTTTGATTGTTCAAGCTTGATTATCTACGGCAGTCAGCAACTTTTTCTGGCAGAATGTCTGAATGCAGAAGAGTTCGGTTCTGCCATCTTTCTGCGTCCGATTTTTTCTGCAACTCAATTGATTTGCGAAGCCAGGCACCTCAGGCACGACTACGCCTACCAAGACATTGGTTACAAGGAGATTGGGGAGTATTTGGGAAGTTCGTTCCACCGCATCTTCGTTCGCCAACGCCCGCGACCCCAAGTCACTCTTGGTCCCCGCAAGGACTTAAAACTCTTGTAATCACCGCGAGACTTCCAAAATCACAAGTGTCTCGTGAAAGCAGAACTTCATCTTCATAAACTCGCGGATTTCGGTAGATGGTTGGCCGGTGGAGCGGGCTAGGACGATGGCTTTGAGTTGGGTGGGGTTGAAGGGTTGGTGAGCTTGGTAGCGGTCGATGAAGGCGATGAAGGTGTCGGCGAAGACGCCGAAGTAACAGTAGCCGCGTTGCCCGCTGGGGAACTGGCCTTGCACTAACACACATAGATATAGCCCCTTGAGCCATCGTCGATCGAGAAACGATGGCTCGAAGTGAGATGAGGGGGATGGGGATTGGGGTGAGGATGAAGCAACGTCGGTAGCGGTGGGACAGGTGAGCGGCTGGTTGTCGGTGGAGGTTGTTGTGGTGCTGGAAGAGTTGGTGGTGTTGGAGTTACTAGGTGTGCTAGAGTTGTGAGGAGAGTTGGAGTTGTGGGATGTCTCAGCATCGGAATCGTCGAGCGGGCTGGTGGTGTTGGAAGAGTCAGACTTGTATTCAAGACTGACTTTAGCAGGTAAGAGCTCGGGTTGGTAGCGATGGAGGATGTGCGCTGAGAGGCGACGCAGGAGGTCGATGTTCTCGGCGTCTTGATGCGGCTCACAGACGGCATGCGCCGATCCGACTCGCACAAAGTCGATGTGCGCAAAGGGATAGTTGTTCTCCTCTTCGATGATCACGACTGATTGTGATGAACGAGTAGACGGCGTGACCAGAACTGAGCGAGCGGACGTACTTGCCTGACCAAGTTCAGTTGGCTCAGTTGTTCGCGGTGGTTGAGGCTTCTTCATAGTCGCCTTTCGCTCCGCGAAAGTAGCGCCGCCGTCGCTAATCTCGCTAGGCTGCGTTGGTTGGGAGTGAAATGTTTGAGGCTGGCGAGGCCTGATGCGATCGGTAAAGGATGTGGGCCTTGAGTCTTGGTTAGCCATGATGAACACCTTTCTGTAAGTCGCCGTCGTCTTCGCCGCGTTGACGCTGAGCGATCCCCTGTAATGTTGCACCATCGCTGGGGATGGATGGTCCTTCCAATCCAGGTAAGCTGGGCCAAGTGCCTCCGTGATAAGGATTGGGATCGAACATGCCAGCGAACATGCGGTCCTTGAGATAGTCCAACTTGGTTGCATGCACCGTTTCGCTCTGTCGCAGTATCAACTGGTCTTTGCGATGCATTTTGATCAAGGACTTGATTGAGACTTGGAATAACTCGTCTAACCCAGCGGCCATGAAGGCGTCGGTCTGACCAAAGACTTGCTTGACGCCACAATTGTTGATGATCGTTCGCCATTCGGTTGGATAACAGGTCATCAGTTGGCTGAGATCTTGCCAAAAGGAATGCACTCGCACACCGTACCCGCGACCAAGCGTGATGGCCTGAACCAACGGTGCAAAGTTGCCAAGCTGCGAGGCTTCGTCGATCAAGAACAAGGTTGGCCAATCGGGGATCTGTCGTCGCGAGGTGATGGCGGACATCAGCAAAGTAACCCACAGACGAATCAATCGATTGTGGCTCTGTAGTTTATTGGGAGGCAGAACCAAGTAGACGCTGATCGGTTCAGACTCGGCAATATCGGCCAGCGAAAAGGTGGACTCAGCGAACGAGGCTTCCACTCGCTGTGAGAACAGGGCTTTGAAGTAACTGCGAGCCGTCGACAGGACGCTGGGGCGAGTCTCGCGTTCTGGGTGCGTAAGATAAGCGGCGATTTCGCCGCGAGCCATCGGATGCATGGCTTTGCAAGTATCCAACAACACGGCCAACTGGTAATCGGTGTCGTCGGCGTAGATCATCTCGCGCAACGACTTGAGTATCTGGTCAGCTTGATTGCGATGATGAGCCAAGTAAACAATCAACCCCGATACCAGCCCACCAGCGGAGATATCCCAGAAAGGATCTTTCGCGATCGACGCTCCACCGGCGAGTATCGAGCTGATCATTTGAGCGTCGCTTTCCAAGTCGGCGTTGGGAAGCTTGAAGAGGTCGAACAGATTCAATGAATCGCTCGACGCTCCGATGACTTGAAAGGGATCGAGCCGAACGACTCGCTGACCAAGTTCTCGGCGACGACGAGCCGTGACGGCATACGCTTCGCCTTTGATATCCACGCACACAACCGGACCAGGATAGGTCAGCAGCTCGGGGGCTAGCACAGAACGAAACTTGCCGGCACCAGTCGGCGCGATCGTGATCAAGTGCTTTTCATTCGGAGCGACCAAGAGGTTTTGTTTTGGTCGGTCACTTTTGAGAGCGGCTTGAAATCCAATGGCTAGGCTGGTCGTCTTTTTTCGGCCAAGAGGAATTCGATACCGTTTCTTTTTACCTTCCGTCGAACGTACAGGAGCAATCATCGCGTAGCTTTCCACAAATGAAGTTCCAAAATCAAAGAATAAAGGACAACTTCATCATTGCACTGCGACGACTGCGGTCAAGCCTAGAAGAATTGTTTTTTCAAACCATGCATTTTTGGCATCATTAGATAACTAATTGGAATTATGAGGCGAACGTTGCAAATTCGTGCGTTAGCGAGTCGGTCCCTCGCGAACGCTTTTTGAAGTTGGGTCTTGAGCTCTTTCGCAACCCAAAGCGTTAGAGCGTTAGCGAGTGACAGGCTTTTAGGTTTTCCAGACGAACCCAAGAAATCCCTCGCTAACGCAGCGGGTTGGGATTAATCCCAGCCCGTTGGGCCCGTTGTGGGCTGGGCTATGTAAATCGCTGGGCCTTCGGCCCGAAAGCCAAGAAATAGCGCAACTTGAAAACTAACGCTTCGGGTTGCGAAAAGCCATTCAAACAAGCCTTTCCGGCCCGAAAGCCGAGAGAAATCGCAACTTCAAAACTTGAATCGGCCTGGCCACCATCAGAAGTTTGCGAGTACTACTTGTCGCGGATTTCGATTCGCTGTTCTGTTGTATTGCCGCGAATTTCAGGAGTGTACATGGCGAATCCGGTTGTTGGCATCGCTCGGTAGACACCTGGTGTTTCGGCTCGCAGCTTGTACTTCAGCACATGCTCGCCAGCACTAAGGCTAGAGGCGTAGAAGATCACCTTTCTGTCACGAAGTTCGATGTTACCCCAAAGTCCATTGTCCCAAGTTTGACCGCTTAGCAACTGCAGCGTTTCACAGCCTGCTGGCTTGGGGTCTTCAAAGGCAAAGTACTCGTAAGATTGTTTAGTCCGAATCTTTAGCTCAACTTCGATAACGTCGCCGACTTCGAATGAGTCTCGAGGTGCATTTGCTTCGGTCCCAGTCAAGGCAACGCCATCCTTCTTTACCTTTCGATAGCTGCGTTCGATCGAGATGCCCTGATCAACAGCAGCGATAGTGTCCACAGTCTGCTGATACTCGACATTCAAATTCAAATGAAGTTCGCTTCCCTTGGGCTTGGAAACTTTGAGTAAATGGCGTCCGGTCGGCAGTTGATCGGCGTCGAATTGCAGGTGCGAATCTGGATGGAAGGGCAAATCAGGCGAGTTGACTCGCACGGTAGGCAAGTTGTCGATCGCATAGTTGAATTCAATCTTGTTGTTCACTTTGCCTTTTTGGACCAGATACTCACTCAGCGACGTAACTGCCATCGCAGTGTCGCGAGTGCTCCGCCAATGCCCGTGTTCGGTTCGCTTGCTGATCAAGCCTTGAAGTACCTTTTCGACGATGGGATTGTCGGGGTCGATCGCCAGTATAGATCGCAGTAGCAAAGCGTTGATTTCGACATCGCTATTCCACCACCTCCACCACACAACATCGCTGGGCAAAGAGACACTCTCTTCATCCCCTTTCACATGCTCAAGCAGTTGCTGTAATTCTTGCTTGGCCTCTTGTGACTTACCCAGATTCTGCAAGGACAAGATCAGCAAGCAACGAGCGTAATGGTTCAGTTCGCTCTTGCGATTGGTCAACTTGTCGAGCGCCTTGTTGAGTTCTCGGCGGATTGAATTTCGCTCCTCTTCCTTCTCCTCTTCCTCGTCACTAGCATCACCGTCATCGGCATCTTCATTGGGTTTCTCGTTAGAACGCTTGGCGGAATTCTCGACTATTGGCAGCGACAAAGCGTAGACAGCGAAGGCCAGCGTTGGTGTAAGCTGCTCCTTAACAACTCCTTGGCCACCACCCTTGAGCCAACCAGCAAGGTAACGCCTGCCGTCTTCGATAGTCTCTCGCCTTACCTCGACTCCAGATCGCTGTGCGGAATTCAAACCAATCAATACATAGGCTGTCATGTACGGAGAGGCTGGATCGTTTTCCCACCAGCCCCAACTGCCGTCCTGGTGCTGAAAGCGGTAGAGTCGCTGTAGCCCTTCCTCAGCGATTTGGTTCATCTTGCCGGAATCCAGTAGCGCCCAACCGTTCGCTTGACGACGCTGAGTTTTCTGGGGACTACTTTGGATTAATCGACTGAGTTCGTCGGGTTGGATATTCAGTCGGCGGAGCGAATCGATGGCTATTGTCAACGGATAGAATCGACTCATCGTTTGCTCGACACAGCCGTGGGGATAGTCGATCAAAAAAGGAATTGCTTCAAACAGCACATTGGCAGACGAACCCGTTACGTCCATCTTCGCAATCAGTGATCCAGCCAGCAGATTGTCAGGTACATCCAGTTGCACTTCAATCTCATCAGCATCATTAGGGCCTAGAGCGAACGACTGCGATTTGCTTTCGAAGCGAGTAAATGGGACGATCGGTAACTCGCTCGCCATCGCATCACTGGCTTCGTCGGTGAGTGCTTTGACGATCAGTTTTGCTGTTCCAGGCTTAATTGCGCCGAGCTTCCAATCGAATCTTTGGCTTTCACCAGCACCGATACTTCCTTCGCGGACTAGAACCACTTGACCATCGCCGGTCCGTTTAGACACTGCAACATCTTTCGGCGTCAGCAAATTCTCTGGCACAGCCAATTCAACTTGAACACTTTTTTCGCTCTTGAGTCCGTTGTGAACAATTGCCGAGACCGTCACTTGGTCTTGGTCAATCAAAAAGCGTGGTGTTTGGAGGCGAACAAGCAGTGGTTTGGATGTGAGTACCATGTCCGAACCATCACCGACTTGAGTCTTGGATGTCACAGAGTAGGCTCGCAATTTCCAACTGGTCAACGAATCAGGCAGAGGAAACTTCGCTTGACCCTGCCCACGTTCGTCCAGCCGTAAATGCGGCAACCATGCAGCAGTAGCAGAGTAATTTGTTCGGGTTACCGGTTGCACGAATTGACGCTGAGCTGCGTTAGGATCGTTACCAGGAATTGGTTGCTCATTCGCTTGAACTTGCTTTGCCGCACCGCCTCCCTGAGTCGGAGCGAAGTCACCCCTTTCCGGCGGAACGCCCCCCAATGCGATAAAACGCCTTTTGGTAACTTCCTTCGGATCATTCTCCTTGCCGGACGACGACTCTGCCGACCATAAGCCGTAGAACATCTCGCTTGCCAACGAGTATTCGGGGCAAAAAAATTCGCCGGACGAATCGAATTGTCGATCTCCGAGCGACGATTGAATCCCGTGCTGTTGCCAAGAAGCTATTGACGGCATGGTCGCCATCAGCATTTGCTTTGGTCCTATTCCAGATTCAGGCGCAATCGCCGAAACAGAATCATCGTAGGCGGCCAATACGACATCACCCGTTACGGGTTCGCCTTGAGGATCGGTGACTGCGACGCGCACCGTTGCCTCGGAGCCAGGTTGATATGTTTCAGCATCTGTTTCAATCTTGACCTGAAGCATCCTGTCAATGGGTGGAACAAACAGCGCAACGCTCTCACTAAGGAACTGACCATCGCGAACAGTCGTCGCTCGATACAAAGCACTTGGCGAGCTTTTTTTCGTAATCGGGATTTCGATAACACTCGATTGCTTCTTGAGTTCGATCGTTCGCCGCTCGCCGTGGTGATCCTCAAGCAGCAACAGTAGAGGTGGATGATTGGTGTTTACTAAGACTTGAGCCGTGTCGCCGGGTTGGTAAGTTGGCGCGTCGGGGATCAATTCTAAATGGCCGTAACGACGACGCTCATCGTTGATTGATTCGCCAAAGACGACGAAGTTAACGGAGGCTAGAGACTCGGCTGGACCACTGCTCGATTTTACAGCCGCTCTGTACTGTCCGACTGGCAGGTTTTCAAAGGTTAGCGTAGTTGAGCCGTCTTCCTTCGTGATGGCAGGTTGAGTATCTAGCAATTTAAGGCTGCTTGCTGCATCGGACGCACTTAGCGGACCAACGCTCGAGAGTTCGACAGAAGTACTTGCAGCGATGGGACGCGAGTTTGAATCTAGAGTGACAATCTTCAACCGCACTGGATTTCCAGGCTTGTACCATCCTCGATCAAGTTCAGCATAAGCAAAAACCTTTTGGTGCGTGATGATTGTTGAGGCCTGAGCTGAAACTGCGCGACGACTGTCGTCGCGGACATCGACCTCCAACGTGTATTGCGAAGTTGTGTTGGATTGGCTTAGTTGTGCTGTATCGAACTGCAAAACAACTCGCCCATTGGCATCCAGTTTTGCAGTTCCAATTTGAAGCATATCTCCTCGCGGATCGACTGTACTCCAGCGGAAGTCCTGATCAGGATCTCGCGGTTCGGGAGCCGTATCTCCCAGCCAAGGATAAAGGTAGTTGTATCGTCCATATCCCGCGCCATACAGCCAATCGTAAGGTTGAGGTGCAACAAAGTCTACTTCCTTAGTCCGTCTATATAGGGTGTAGTCGACTTCGGCGGATGCCACAGGATCGCCGAAGTAGTAGGCTGCCTTCAACTCAAATGCAATTTTGCTGTCGTGATGGGGTGTTGCGATGGGAGTGACACTCACGCGATATTCGGGCCGCTTGTACTCTTCGACTCGAAAGCGTGCAGAAGGGGTAAGCCAGTTCATCCAATACTCGTCGGTATCTGTCTGAGCTATATCGGCAAGCCTCACGAAGATCTCGTACTCTCCCAGCGGTGCTTCGCGTCCCAAGTCGACCGACCCCTCAACGCTGCCCGTGCTATCCGAGTTTAACTTCAGCGATTTTAGGATGGATCTTTCGGGCCCAAGAATGATGACCTTTAAAGCGGTACCGACTTCAGGACAAGCAAGTGGTTCATCGAGATGTTGTTGTCTATACCACGAGCGGAATTTCACTGTTTCGCCGGGGCGATAGGCGGGTCGATCGGTTGCCGTGTAGGACGCAACGATGGTGTCCTCCGAGTCTGACCAGTCTTGTAGATTGAAAAGATTCAAAAACGCTTTACCGTGGTTCTTTGTTTCTGCGTAGATTAGGGCATCGCTTTCTTCATTGAATTTGGCTGCTACCTCACCAGCATCATTGGATTCGTAATCGGTGTAGCCTAGCTTCTTCGCACCTGTGTCGAACTGAATCACTTGGACTTTCTCATTTGGTAATGGCTTTCCAGTCTGCGCATCCACAACCTTAAGCGATGACTGCTTGGATTGACTATCGTAAATGATCGCTGCGGAGGTTATTGAGATGATTGCGAGCGAAGTCTCATCTGTTCCTGGTATTCGAGCTTCCAGCAAGAACGCGCCGAATTCTTTGTGCGGGATCAGCGTGGAAGTGGTGTCAGCTTCCATGTTTGCCTCTGGCACCTCCGCTCGCCAAGTTGCTACAACTCTTCCGACACTCGCAAGCAATTCTTTATCGACATAACCCCAGGAATCAAAAGCGTTGAGCGATGGAGTACGTCGCCACCTTGATCCCTTGGAATCCGATTGGTCTGCAAGGAACTGATCGATCTTCACTTCTCGCAATGTGAAATCGATTGCCGAAGTGTTTCGATAGTTAATCCAAACTTGGGGTTGAGAGCCAACTGGATAGACCCCGGTGCGTCCGAGAAGGACATCTGGACGCTTGATGTTCTCTATTTGCTGTCGCGCCAGATTGCTTCGTTGATGCTTCGGGAAGTCTACGATAACTCGCTCATACTCACGAGCAGCGGCAGTGAATTGACGCCGCATTTGGTAGAACTGGCCTATCTCGAACATCGCTCGTGGAACACTGTCGCACATTGGATAGCGCTGAACCAATTGACGATAGAGTGTAAGAGGGCAATGTTGTTCTGGTAACGACAACACTCTTACGTCACGCCCTACTTGGACTCGTGTTTCGCTGTCAGACAATTGGTTGGCTGGCTTCAATCCCTTTACGGACGGGTCGGGCAAGAACGTTGGGCGTTGGAATAGATCGTAGTTGGAAACTTCCCATTCGGGATCTCTTGAGGGGCCAAACAGCCGACTTGCCAATCGAGCGCGATAAAGCATGGCCCGACCTGCATTGTGTTTCTCCTTGGTTGAATCAAGACGCTCTATCTCTGCTACCAAGAAGAGGATCTTTTCGCCGCATCCTAGAGTTTCTGAGTAGCTTTCAGGAGTGTCAGGAAAGTAGGGAAGTCCACGGCTATCGAGCGGAATACCAGCCTGGCCACGCCAATCGTACTTGTGAAGGTGGTCGTAGTAGTCCTTCGTCGCTTTTACACCTTGCCAAAACCATTTGATATCATCGGTTCGATAGGAATAGTCGGACCAATCAACAGCGGACCAGATTTGATCTGCGATAATCGAGTCGTGAATAACAATCAACCGAAAGTCTACAGCGATCCGTGAGTTCAGAAGTTCCGTCAAGAATTTCTCTGGAGCTGAGCTTTCAACGCTCCTGGACAATTCACCGAGGAAGATTCGTTGACGTTCGAGCAATGGCGTGACGCGAGAAACAGCCAGCTTTAGATTTGCACCGTGATTTCCTCTCGTGGCCTTCAACTTATTGAACACTTCCAAAATGGAATCATGCTGTTTAGCAATCTGCGACAAGGCCTTATCCCATTCCTTGTCAGTAACCGATTTTACGATTGCATTCTCTAGCCTTCTATCTTCTACAGGCCTTCCCCGCGCGGGTTTGCCAACCTCCTGTTTGGATTGCTGCGGCGCATCTTGTGAGAGCAGCGATGAGCCTAAAATGCATGACAGCAAGAATACTGATGCGACCACGAATCGGAAGCAAGTCGTGAGCTTATCACAATTGAACGGCAGTGGTAGCATAAAATCCCTTTCGAAGCGTGCGATCGCCGTGACTCTTGGACGAAGCAAGCTTCAATCAAGAAGCGGTGTCGGTGTTGCCATGTGTAACGCCAAAGCCTGATTATAACCCAATCAGCCTTCGATTTTTTTTCGGGCGAATTCAGCTAAGAAGCTCGAAATAATCGCTTCGCATCACCAAGGAATCCCCGTTGACTTAGCATTACGTCCAAACTCTGAAGCTAGGGTTGGTTCGCTCCAAGAAATCGAAAATGTCAGCGAATGCCATTCCACTACCATCTGTTGCATTTGGCTGGGAATTGTTGAAACGAAGTCTTATTCAGAGTGACTCGTATTGATTAGCAGTTGAGGCTGTTGGACAATGGAAACTGGCCGGTAGCGTTTGGACATACACAAGAATCCCAAGGGCAAAAGCAGAATTGCTATGTGACAAGCTACGAAATAGAGTTGCTACGAAGCTAGATCCGAGTCCTGCATCGAACGATGAGCTGTTTCCAGCTTGGTCTGATACAGCTTGGACGAACGTACTTCCTGGGCTCCGTGAACCGAACGTTGAACACAGTCCATTTCAGCAAGCCCTTCGTAGGCGAATCATCGATAGCCTTGAGTATCCGACCGATTCGAAGGTATTCACCATGGAATCGTTTGAAGGGTTGATGAAGGCCTTTGGAATCGATCGTCGATTAGCGGCAGAAGCGTATAGTGAGCTCTATCAGCACGCTCTTGCTGCAGGGAAGCCAAAGACAACATGAAGCATTACTTCAGAACACCGTGGAGGCTTAAAGAACAACTATCTTCCCGAAGCAGAAAAACTAGAGTCCGACGTAAATCCGCTC
>CAYWNG010000153.1:0-11300 GCA_964458685.1 uncultured Pirellulaceae bacterium | reverse complement strand
GATGGCGACTATTGGCTCAATCGAATTCATCCCGATGACGTTGAGCAGTTCAACTCGATCGTTGAAGAATGTGTCTCAGGCGCGCGATCCTATTTCGAGAATCAATTTCGCTTACTCGCCGAGGATGGGAGCTATCTCTGGCTGATGGCTCGCGGACGTGTCGCTGGGCAGAACGAGAGCGGCAAAGGCAATCGCTTGATGGGTACGCTCGTCGAAATTACAGAGAGAAAGTTAGCGGAAGAGGCACTACGAGAAAGCGAAGCTAAAGCATCTGCTATTTTCAACTCAAGCATCGATGCGATCATGCTTTTAGACGGACTACGAGTCGTTGATTGCAATCAACCAGCAGTCGCTATGTTCGGCTTTTCGAAGAAAGACGAGCTTCTTGGAGTCCATATCAATGAGCTAACTCCAGAGATCCAGTTAAGCGGCCGAAGAACTGACGAATTGGCACTTGAAATCAAAGAGACTCTAACCAAGTATGGTCAAGCCAGATTTGAATGGACTCATCTGAAACGCGATCAATCCAAATTCGAAGTGGACGTCTCCTACTCCAATCTGGAAATCGCAGGCAAGCTGATGCAGCTTTCGATCGTACGCGACATTTCGAAGAAGAAGGAACTCGAACGCCAATTATCCCAAGCTCAAAAGCTGGAATCGATCGGACAACTTGCGGCGGGAATTGCCCATGAGGTGAACACACCGATGCAGTGTGTCTTCAGCAATGTTGAGTATCTGCGGTCATCCTTAACCAAGATTTTCGCTCTAATCGACACGTATCGCGCTGCAATTGGCCAGTTTAAGTGTGACGATGCGCTTCAAGAGTCAGTTCGCATCGCAGAAAAACAATGTCGCTACGAAGACTTGCGAACGGATTGCCTAGACGCTGTCGTCGAGTCTGCGGAGGCCAGTAACCGAGTGATTGAGATCGTGCGGGCCATGAAGACCATGTCGCATCCCGGAACCAACCAATTGTCCGCGACAAATCTCAACAGCCTGATTAAGGACGCTTCTGTTATCGCACGGAATCGATGGAAATACGTCGCCCAGTTTGAAACAGAGCTGGATGATTCTATAGGCGAAATTCCATTACTTCCTGCTCAGATGAGCCAGGTCATTCTCAATTTGATTGTCAACGCGGCTGATGCGATCGTAGAAAAGATTGGCGCTGCACCAATGACTCTCGGGCAGATCAAGGCAAAAACCTACCGAAGCGATGATGGCATCGTGGTGGAGATTTCGGATACTGGAATCGGCATGAGCGACAAAACCAGAGAACGCGTCTTTGATCCTTTCTTTACGACGAAGGATGTTGGCAAGGGCACCGGTCAAGGGCTGGCCATCGCCTACGATGTCGTTGTACGTCAGCACCTTGGTCGCATTTCTGTTGATTCGGTTCTAGGAAGCGGTTCGACCTTTCGCGTATGGTTGCCGTGCCAACACGCCTCGATCGTACCGTCCCAAGCTGTCAACGCTGCGGCAATAGCGCCTTCGCCGGTCTCGACGGCTCCCGTATCGACTTTGTCCGAATCGAACTCTCCTGTGTCGAACTCTCCTGTCCTGGCCTAGACTTGCTTGTCGGTCTACTAGATGTCTTACTCGGGTGCTGGACTTTCTGCCGGTTTAGCACCCTCTGTTGCCATGTTCTCAAGATTGAGTTGCAACAACTGCCAGGAAGTCGGCCGCACGACTATTGAACTCGCGGTATAATTCCCATTGATGCGTCTCATCTCTTTGCACCGCACCTCGTGACTAGGCAGACCAAACTCATGAGCGGTAAGCCAACCACTCAACTCAGCTTTCCTCAAGCCAACATAGCACTGCTGACTCTGGATAATCCTGATCGCGGAGCCAACATCCTTTCCCAGGCAACGCTGGATGAGATCGAGCAGCATCTTGACTCGCTGACCGGTCGCGAAGACATTCACGGCTTGATCATCAACTCGGCCAAGCCTGGAATGTTCATCGCGGGTGCCGACTTAGGTGAGTTTGTTGCTTCGCTGGATAGCCCCGGCGATCATACGGCGCAGTCCGAAGCGATGTGTCATCGCGGGCAAAAGCTCTTTGGAAGGCTATGCAGCGCGCCTTACGTCACCGTAGCTGCCATCGACGGAATTTGCGTGGGCGGAGGTACCGAGCTGACTCTTTGGTGCGATCGTCGGATCGTCAGTTCCAATCCCAAAACGGAAATCGGCTTGCCTGAAGTGAAGATTGGACTCATGCCGGGCTGGGGCGGTTCGGTACGACTTCCGCGGATCGTGGGACTGGCCGGAGCGATCGAGATCATCACCAGCGGCGAATCCGTCCGCCCTACCGATGCTTTGCAAATGGGACTGGTAAGTAATGTCGTAGCCGCCGATCAACTGCTAAGCGCGGCAATGCAACTGGTTGAACTTGAGGCCAAACATCGGCAGTATCTCGCCGATCGTCAGCTTTGGCAAAAGCCGATTCACATGTCGGAAACGGAATTGGCTTTCTTACAAGCCACCGCATCGGCGATGATTCAGCAGCAGACCTTTGGCAACTATCCAGCGCCGACTGTAGCTCTTGAGATCATGCTGAAGAGTTCACGACGATCTATCGACGAAGCTTGTGCGATGGAAGCCAAGGGGCTCGCGCAACTTTTCGGTGGCGAAGTCAACCGAGCTTTGCTCAACGTCTTTTTCCTGACTGATCGTAACAAGAAAGACTCCGCCGGCGTCAGTGGCTTTACGCCCGCCAAACTACAAAGCGCCGGTGTCGTCGGCGCGGGAATCATGGGTTCAGGCATTGCAGCCGCGCATATCAAGCGACAAATTGCAGTGACGATCTCGGACTTAAGCTCGGAGGCTCTCGGCCGTGGAGTGCGAGCTACGTTAGAGGAGGTTTCGTTTGATCGCATTACCAAAGCTGCAAATTCAGCGAAGTTACTTGAGTTTGCTCCGCTGTTACGTAGCACTAATCATCTCTCAGAACTTGCCGCTTGCGACTTAGTTATCGAAGCGGTCGTGGAAAAGCAGGCGATCAAGCAGCAGGTCTTCCAACAGCTTGAAGCGGTCATGCGGCCCGATGCGATCTTGGCGAGTAACACTTCGACCATTCCCATTACGCAACTTGCGCAAGGCTTAAAGAACCCCGAGCGATTCTGTGGCATCCACTTCTTTAATCCTGTTCGACGGATGATGTTGGTGGAGGTCATCCGCGGTCCGTTAACGTCCGATGCGACAGTAGCGACAGCGGTGAATCATGTGAAGAAGCTGGGCAAGTACCCAGTGGTTGTTCAGGATGGCCCCGGCTTTTTAGTCAATCGTCTGTTGTTTCCGTATATGAACGAGGCCTTAGTGCTGCTTTCCGAAGGCGTGCCCATTGAATCGATCGATCGAGCCGCTAAGAAGTTTGGAATGCCGATGGGGCCGCTCGAACTGCACGACATGGTTGGAATGGACACTGCTTTGTACGCTGGCAAGGTGATGAGCGATGCTTTGCCCGAACGCATGATCGAATCGCCCATACTCGCCGCCCTTGTAGCGGCCGGTCGCTTGGGTAATAAGAGTGGAGCTGGGTTCTACTCTTACAAAAACAAAAAAGGAAAGCGAGTCCAAGATCCTGAACTTGCATCGGTGCTTGGCTCTCTGATTCCAAGCAAGTCGCAAGAGATACCGACAGATCAATTGATCGCACGATTGTTTCTTCCCATGCTGCTGGAGGCAACGCATGTGCTCGCAGGTGGAATTGCTCGCGATGCTCGAGACGTCGATCTGGGTTTGATCTTCGGCATAGGCTTCCCGCCATTTAAAGGTGGACTACTATTTTGGGCTGATCGGATGGGGCTTGGCAAAGTCATGGCAATGCTTGAACCACTTCAAGTATTGGGCGAGCGATTTAAGGCTTCCGACTACTTGAAGCAGTTGGTCCAACGCGGCGAAACGTTTTACAAGAACTCCATCAACTTATCGAACCAATAGGAAAGCGGTGCAGCTATGAAAAATGCAGTTGTGATCGATGCCGTACGAACTCCCATTGGTCGAGCCAATGCTGAGCGAGGCTTTTATCGGCATACGCGAAGTGACGATCTGGCCGTCGCCTGCGTCGAAGCGCTCATTCGTCGGACCGGTATCGCACCCGAGCATATCGAAGACTTGATTCTGGGCAACACGCAGCAGACGCTCGAGCAAGGCATGAATGTCGCTCGTACTGTTGGCTTGGTGGCCGGTTTGAATGTGACGACCGGTGGCACTACCGTCAATCGACTCTGCGGCAGCAGCTTGCAAGCTCTCAATCAAGCTTCGCATGCGATCGCCGCGGGTGCCGAAGATGTGCAAATCGTTGGAGGCCTGGAACACATGCAGCACGTGCCGATGATGCACGGTGTCGACATCAATCCCAAGATGTATCGAGCCACTTCGAAGGGCGCGATGATGATGGGTGTCACCGCCGAGTTTCTCGCTCAATCGCAGAGCATCTCGCGACATGATCAAGACGCCTTCGCATATGCTAGCCACCAGAAGGCAGCCGCTGCGCAGCAACACGGAAAGTTCGAGGCCGAAATGATCGACTTCTACGGTCACGACGAGGCAGGGAATATCGCACTCTTGAACTTTGATCAATGCGTACGTCCCGACACAAGTATCGAAGCTCTGGCCACTCTGGAGCCAGCCTTTATGCCGAAGGTCGGAACCGTCACTGCCGGAAACAGTTCGCCACTGAACGATGGAGCCGCAGCTCTATTGGTTATGTCTTCGCAGCGAGCCGATGAACTAGGGCTGAAACCAATCGCTAAAGTTCGTGCTTCGGCGGTGGCTGGTGTCGATCCGTGTGTCATGGGAACTGGACCTGTTCCAGCGACTCAAAAGGCTCTCCAACGGGCTGGCTTGAGCCTGGAGAATATCGGCCTTATAGAGTTAAATGAAGCCTTTGCCGCCCAAGCACTTGCCTGCATTCGGATGCTCAAACTGGACATCGACAAGGTCAACGTAAACGGCGGAGCAATCGCTATCGGCCATCCTTTGGGAGCCAGCGGTGCGAGAATTGCCACGACATTGATTCACGCCATGCAACAGCGACAAGTGCAGTTCGGTTTAGCCACCATGTGCATAGGAGCAGGGCAGGGGATCGCGACAATCTTTGAACTGGTTTAGCATGACCCCCGCAGACTTTAGTTCGCTTCCTGAACTATTTTTTTGGCGCTGTCACAAGCATCCATCGAAGCTTGCGATGGAAGTCAAACGTGAGGGCTTGTACCGTCCAATCACTTGGGAGCAGTTTCGCAGCGATGTCTTGAGTGCAGTTTCGGTGCTATCCCAATTCGTTCCGTCGGGATCGCGCGTCGTACATGTTTCAGAGAATCGCTACGATTGGTTGGTCACCGATTTGGCGATCCTCTCGCTAGGAGCGATCCATGTTCCGCTGCATGCTTCGTTGACTCTAACGCAACAGTTGAGTCAAGCACAAGACGCCGAACCTTGCTGTATCATTCGGTCGAACAAGGATGGCTTGCAAGTGCCTGGCCTTCCGTGCTTGAGTTACCACGCTAGTCCCACTGACGGCGCGATGTCTTGGCGGAACGAACTTTCGAAGGCCAATCAAGCTGTCGGGCAACAGGCCGCTGAACAAGCGATCGCAAACATCCGGCCTGATGCGATCGCCACGATCTTGTACACATCAGGGACGACTGGCGAATCGAAAGGTGTCATCCTCACGCACGGCAATTTGTTGGCTAATGCAATTCGAGCCTACGAAGTCTTTGGAATTACTGCCGACAAGAAGCGATTCAACTTTCTGCCCTACAGCCATATCTTCGCGCGGACATGCGACTTCTATTCGTGGATCGCTGGCGGCTATCAGCTTGTACTTGCCGAGTCGAAAGATACGGCGATCGTTGATTGCCAAGCAACGTCACCAAACATCGTTACGGCAGTGCCTTACTTTTTTGACAAGGTGTATCGCGGACTACAGGCTGCTGGTATCGCTGACGCGCCGGGCGTTCTGAAAAAGACGCTAGGTGGCCAGTTTGAAATGGGCGTATGTGGAGGCGCACCGCTGGCGATGGAGACGTTGGACTACTATGTCAGCCAAGGTGTTCAATTGCTGGAAGGTTACGGACTGACTGAGACATCGCCTGTTCTCACGACGAACACTCCAACGCGATACCGTCGGGGCTCGGTGGGACCAGCATTGCCAGAGGTCGAATTACGTATCGCCGAAGACGGTGAGATTTGTGCTCGGGGGCCGAGTGTTTTCCAAGGCTATTGGAAGAAGTCCGAAGCGACTCAGGAAGCTATTCGAGATGGCTGGTTCTACACGGGCGACATCGGACGATTAGACGAAGATGGATTTCTTTGGATCACTGGGCGCAAGAAGGAGTTGATCGTTACCGCCGCAGGCAAGAAGATCGCTCCAACTTTCGTTGAATCGCTGCTTAACCAAGATCCGCTCATCTCTCAGTCGTTCGTCTACGGAGATCGAGAGAAGTATCTGGTGGCGCTGATCGTTCCCAATCTGGAACAACTGAAGATTTTGCTTCAGAATTTTGGCTTAGTCGAAACGGACATCCACGAAGCAATTTTGGATCAGCGAGTTCTTGAGGCTTATCGAAAAGCCGTGCAGCAGCGATTGGCTGAGCTTTCTCACTACGAGCAGGTGCAACGCTTCTCGCTGCTTCTACAACCATTCAGCGTGGAAACCGGAGAACTCACAGGCAAGCTCAGCATGCGACGAAGCGTCATTGTTGAGAAGTATGCTGATGTGATCGGTTCGCTCTATCGATAGTATCCACGAAGGCTTTAGAATCATGTTGGGTTTCGTACCTCAACCCAACCTACGCATTACGCACGAAACTCATTTGTTACTTGGCACTCTTCATCATAGCATCATTCAATCTAAACGAATTCCTAACAATCGCTTAACGAATTCTTCTTAGTCGATTGATACGCTTATGGCCAGTTCTGATTTGCCCAAGCAGGCAAAACTTATTTCTCTAGCTATTAAGCGAGTAAATCATGGTGAGAAGAAGATTCCCCAAGAGAGCTTTTACGCTCGTCGAGCTATTGGTGGTGATTGCGATCATCGGCATCTTAGTTGGACTACTGCTTCCGGCAGTCCAAGCGGTACGTGAAGCTGGACGAAGGATGCAGTGCGCTAACAATCTGAAGCAAGTCGGATTGGCGATCATGAATTTCGAGTCGGCCTATAAGATGATTCCAGGCGGTGGATTTGACGGAGATCCGCGACTTGCCGGCATGGTTTACAACGAGCCAGTGGGGGCTTATGAATCTGGAACAACCTGCTGTCGCGCTGGACATCCCAACGGTTGGAACCATTTCTTTAAGATCCTTCCGTATATGGAGCAACAGAACGTATACGATCTGGCTCGCTTTGAAGTAGCTCCTCTGCATCCAACTCGCCCGAGCGATTACGACGGTGAAGACTCGGTCGCGAGAGCAATCGTTCCGACGTTCTATTGCCCATCGCGAAGACAAGGCGCCGTTTATGGCTCTGCATTGTTCTCTCGTAATGATTACGCTGGTTCAGCAGGCTTTTATCAGGGCGAAATCCACGAAAATGGATCGCTGAGCGGTTGGAATCCAGCGATTTGGCAACCGCAAATCCCCGATGCACCGCTAGGACTTTCGCCACGACGCAACGAGCGAACTCCCGAGAATTTTGGAAACACTCCAGGCCGCAAAGGTTACATCACGTGGAATGCACAAGGTGCCAAACGACGTATCGCCGAAGTAACTGATGGAACATCCAACAGCATTATGGTCTCAGAAAAGGCTATCCCCAAAGGCCGTTACGGAGCTGACGGTGGAGACAATGAACGCTGGAACAACAGCGGCTGGGACGAAGACAACATTCGCTACCACTTCCCACCAATGTCCGACTTTGACCCTCGGAATCGTCCGTTCGTGGATATGGTTGCAAGCACTGGAACGGTTTGGCGCCGCTACTTCGGATCAGCCCACACGGTTGGTTTGAACTCTGTCTTGGGCGATGGATCTGTCCGATTCACAGCCTACACAGTCGATGCGTTAGTCTGGATGCAGATGAACGTCATCGATGATGGAACCACGGCTAGCCTCCCTGAGTAGAACTCGTAACTACAAAAACAATCCAAGCTTGCTGACTGTGATGCGATGCACCACAGCCAGCAAGCTGGTTTCAAGTAAAGGAAGTGACACATGAAGAATCAATTGAAAATGCAGTCCGTAATTGGATTTGCTTTAATCAGCCTTTCTATCTCGTTTGGATGTGGTGGCTCAAGCCAAGCCGTACTGCCAACTGGAGAACTGACGGAAGAACAGAAAGCCGCAGTTAAGGCCGAAGATGATCGGGTCAACGACGAAGAGAGCCAAGGTTCTTTCGGAAAGAAAAAGAAAAAGTAGCCTCCAAACGTAGTTCTGCTTTCGAAGCTTTTAAGGGATCAACTATGAAATATTGTTCGGTGGCGTTTTTGCTTTGTGCTCTCGGATTGGCTGGATGCGAAGCTAAATTGCAAACAAAGCTACCACCGCCGACAGCAGTAGCACTCAAGTCCATTCCGAGCGCTGACTTCCTTTGCTGGAAGAATTTTCCGTTGGGTACACAGGTCGTGCGACGCAAGACCATGACGAATAGCCATGGCAAAACCGTTGTCACTACAACACTTGAACTTAAAACTCTTAACGATCAATTGGCTGAAGTACAGAGTCAAATTACTGTTGATCGCGACAACGAGACTCTTGAGAATCCGCCCGATATGTTCCAGTATCCGGCCAATCACAAGATTCCTGAAGAGATGTCGGCTGAACAGTTCGAATTCCCTGTGCCGGACGCGACCTTCGTTAAGAAAGAGACTGTTCGAGTACTCGACAAAAACTACGAAGCGTCGGTTTATCAATGGAAGGCTACGCTTGAGAGCGGTCCCGTGGGAGTCACAGGTTGGTTCAGCAACGATTTCCCTGGCCGACAAATACGATTAGAATTCGATTACTCTGATGATACCACCAGCGTCGACGAAGTCATCGCGGTAAAGTTCGGGAGTTAATCTTATTGTTGCAGCCTCACGCAAACTAGAGTCGACATGGACCCCAGCCAACTCACCCAAGCCATTCTCTTCGAGTCCGATGCGAAAGAATGGAGAACTGTCCATGTTCCACTGCCCGATCCTCAACATGATGAGATTCTAGTTCGCGTGCTGGCTTGCACCATCTGTGGAAGCGATTTGCATAGCGTCTCAGGACGCCGGAGCGTTCCCAGCCCAATCATTCTTGGCCACGAAATCGTTGGTGAAATCGTTGCTTTTGGGCCAACCAGTTCGCGACGGACGGTCGATGGACGAGACTTGCGGGAAGGGGATCGGATCGTTTGGGCGTTGGTCGCCAACTGTGGCGACTGTTTTTATTGCAACAACGGTCTACCTCAAAAGTGCGAGCGGTCGTTCAAATACGGTCATGCCAGATTTGAGTCTCCTCGACATCTTGCGGGAGGCTTTGCTGAACATTGCTTGTTGGTCTCTGGAACGAAGTGTGTCAAAGTCCCAGCAGATTTGCCTCTGGAGATCGCGTGCCCCATCGGTTGCTCGATGGCCACCGCTGCAGCCGCGGTCGAATTCGCGTACTCAAACGAAATGGGCAATGCCTTAGTTCTAGGCGGAGGCTTGGTGGGCCTGATGGTCTGTGCGATGCTCAAGAGTCGAGGTGTCAACAACGTAGTCTGCATCGAACCCAATGAGAGTCGGCGAGAGTTGGCTTTACGATTCGGAGCGACCACCACTGCTAGCCACTTGGATTCAGCCGCCACCAAACAACTAACACAGTCGCGAGGCTTTGACTGCGCGATCGAATGTTCGGGTAACAATGTCGCGTTTGAGCTTGGCTTCCAAAACGTGCGGACAGGAGGCAACGTGGTTTTGGTCGGCTCGGTCTTTCCTGGGCCAGGAGTTCCCGTCGTACTGGATCAAATCGTTCGTAGAAATATCTCGATCTTCGGAGTTCACAACTACAGGCCGGACCATCTTGTTCAAGCCGCTGAGTTCGCAACAACTACCGGCCGTCTGATTGATCCGAGCTTGATTGTCAGTGAGTGGTTCACTCTGGATGAACTGCCCACCGCATTCCATTCGGCCATCGATGCTAAGGCTCTTCGAGTAGGCATACGAGCCAAATAAAGGGGATCTTCATCGGATCTTCATCTTGAGTTCATCGTAGGCTAACTCGGCTCGGATACCCTTTATCCGCCATTAGCGGCTGATTGATAGACCCGAAGCAAACTCTTGTGACTCGTTCGTAGTCCAATTCCGCGGAAGGACACTGTTCGTCGCAGCCTGTCCTTCTCAGTCAGTCAATCGATTCAACACTCAACAGGAAATCTTGGGGGTCTCGCATGAGAATCACTCCGCAAAACACGGCTCTACCGACTTCCCTGGAAAGGCTTCCAGCGGGCAACGCCAATGCATCTTCGAAGCATCCGACCCATCCTTCGCTTATCGTTGACCTACTACAGTTCTTTCGCGCTGGACTGAGCCATCCGGAACTAGCTGTGCGACGACAATTTCAAAAGTCGGCTATGCTTGCACGACGAGCGATTGCCGAAGGTGGTGATGACAGTATGGTGACAGCGGCTTTGCTGTACCAAACCTGCCACATGTTGGCTCAACGCGGGTTTACAGCAATGCCTTGGGACAGCGACTCGATTATCGAATCTGGAACGCTGGATTGGCTGGTCGAACACTTTGGCGAATCTGTGGCGGAGAGCATTCGTTTGCAACCCCACGCGAGACGCTATTTGGCGTCGGTTAACTCCCGCTACTGCGAGCAGTTAGATTCGCAGCAACGCCACCAAATGTCTGTCGATGGCGGCGAAATGTCGCGATGCGCGGCCGTCGCTTTTGCCAAGGGGAGGTTTTTCTCGCAAGCGATGCAATTAGCCCGGTGGATTCATCAGACACTTGACCAAAACCAATATACACCCGACATTGATGAGGTTATCCTCACTGCGTCGCGAGTCCGCAATACGATCCAGAAAAGTCAACGAATACCTGCAATTCGGCTCCCATCACTACAGCCAAATCTTGACCTGACCGTAGAGTGAAGTAGCTCTCGCAACGGGGCTCTCGCCGACTGCCAATTAGATCCATTCTCGCATCTTCGAACTGAATTTCAAAATGAATCACACGCCAAGCTCCTCGGAAAGCAATCCAGTCAGACCGTTTCGCGAACTGATCGAAAATGAGCTTTCGCGACGCTCGTTTGTTCAATGGTTTGGCAAAGGAGTTGGCGCGAGTGTAGGTGTGGCCGAGCCAAGCATGACGACCTCAGAAATGGTCGACATCTGGACGGTCA
>CAYWNG010000152.1:2145-11317 GCA_964458685.1 uncultured Pirellulaceae bacterium | reverse complement strand
CTGAGACGCGCAAGAGCAAGAAGGACATCAAGCTCGGACAAAGAATCGTCCACCACCAGCTACCAGGCTGGGCTGCAACAATGAAGATACCCCACCAAACTAGAAAGTCGCCAAAGTAGTTGGGATGTCGAGTGTACCGCCACAATCCGCGATTCATGACCTTTCCACGATTAGCTTGATCTTGTTTGAAGCGGTACATCTGCCAATCGCCGATCGACTCAAACAGAAACCCCGTTAACCAAATCAATCCGCCAATGACAAAACGAATTGTCTCTTCGACTCGCCCCGTCATGGCCAGTTGCACGGGCATCGAAACGAACCAGATCAAAAGCGACTGCAAGACGAAGACTGTGAATAGGCTTCGCAATTCAAAACGATTGCCCCAGTTTTTTCGCATCGCGGCATAGCGGTAGTCTTCGGGCTTGCCTCCGTTGCGAATTGCAAGGTAGGTCGCCAATCGCGTTCCCCAGAGCACGACCATGCAGGCCAGTCCGACCTGCATTAAACTGAGCCCGCCGACAACCTCGTTCGGACCATCCTGTAATGCTGAAGATTCGCTTGGGAAGATGTTCAACCAGACCCCAAGGCCACTGACAATCGCAACGATCGCGAAGCCGAGTCCCCAGTAGATGTCGACCACACTCACGTTTTTTGTCTTCAAGCTGCGCAGCCAAAGAGCAAATCCGCCCAGTTGAAGCACAGCCATGGTGATGAGAAGATGCATAATGGCCTACAGATGGAGCAGAGTTTAGCAGAGTTGACTTGAATCTAGAGTACGCCAAAGGTCGTTTACCGTGAGGTTGTTTACCGAGCGGAAGTTTACCGAGCAGTAACCTCCGTCAAGTCAATGTACTCTGGAGTTGATATGGTACTATGGCTAAATGACAAGTCTGAATATCCCAAACGCGAGAAAGTTCGTCGATGATTGCACCTTTAATCTCTTTAGCTGAAAAGCGTTTGGTACCAGACTGGGCAATCCGAGCTGGGATTCGCAAGCTGCTGGGAGAAAGACTGAGATCGCTCTCCGGTGAGGAAAACGCGAACCAAAGCCAGCTTATTGCAAAGCTTCAAGCCGATGAACTTGCCGTAGAAACTCAGGCCGCCAATGACCAGCACTACGAAGTGCCCGCGGCTTTCTTCCAACGTGTCCTGGGGAAGAGACTGAAGTACAGTTGTGGCTTTTTCGAAACGCCTGAAACGACTCTGGATCAAGCCGAAGAGGCGATGCTGGGCCTGACTTGCCAACGAGCCGAGATTCAAAACGGCCAAGAGATACTGGAGCTGGGTTGTGGATGGGGATCACTGTCCCTTTGGATGGCAGAGAAGTATCCCCAAGCGAACATCACCTCCGTCTCGAATTCGCACTCGCAACGAGCCTTTATCGAAGGCCAAGCAAAATCCCGAGGTCTCAGTAACGTTCAGGTGATCACCTGCGACATGCGAGCCTTTCAGATCGATCGCAAGTTTGATCGCATTGTGTCGGTCGAAATGTTCGAGCACATGCGAAACTACCGCCAATTGTTTCAGCGCATCGCCGGCTGGCTAAAAGAGGATGGTCGCCTGTTCGTCCACATCTTCTGTCACAAGAGCTCAACGTATCTTTTCGAAACGGAAGGTGCGAGCAATTGGATGGGGCGACATTTCTTTACCGGAGGTACGATGCCCTCGGTGCAACTATTCTCAGAGGTTCAAGACGCTTTTCGAGTCCGCCAGCAGTGGAATGTTAACGGCATGCACTACTGGAGAACGTGCGAAGAATGGCTCAAGCGGCTCGACGCGAACTACTCCGAACTACTTGAGCTTTTTCAGCCTGACATTGGTCGCTCTGCCGCGAAAATCACGCTCCAACGCTGGCGAATGTTCATGTTAGCCTGCGCCGAGCTCTTTCGGTTCGATGGTGGCGATCAATGGTTTGTCAGTCACTATCTTTTTGATCGCACGTAAAGGGTAGGATTGTTTAACGGTGTTTAACGGCAAGCCAACGGCAAGCCGCAGGCGACTGTTCTTGATTTTTTCAGTCGAACCAAAGCAACCAACTTCACTTTACGCCTGCGCTAACGCTTCAAAGGCGGCGGCGATCATCTGAGTCGCTTGAATAATCTCGTCAGCGCTAGTGGACCAGCCAATCGAGACCCTTACCGTCGCAGCTCGACGGCTTGGCGACAGTCCAAGACTGGTCCAAAGACTGGGAATCGCTTCGGTGGCTTTAGGCTGTTTTGGCACGATGGGTCCAAAGCAGATTTCGGGCAGCCGTTGACTCAACTCCTCCGCGGAAATGCCTGGAAGCTCGATAGACAGAATCCCGGGAACTCGCGGAACATTTTGGCCATGCACGATCAACGGTGTTCCAATCGATCGTTCTAAATCGCTGCGAAATCGGTCGCGGAGTTCTGACACGCGATCGATGGAAGATGACAGACCAGCTTGAGCTAACTTTGCAGCTTGACCGAGGCCCGCGATGTGTGAGACGCTGGGCGTGCCTGGCCTAATGCCCGACTCATTGCCCTCTCCGAACATGATCGAATCGATGGGGACTCCCATGCGAACGTAGAGTGCTCCACTGCCTTTGGGACCATAAAATTTGTGACCGCTAAGGCTCAACAGATCGACACCTAACTCTTGTGGCAAGCACTCGATCTTGCCAACGGTTTGAGCGGCGTCGGTATGAATGAAGATCTCGCGATCGTGACAGAGTGCAGCGATTTCCGCGATCGGCTGAATCGTACCTATTTCGTAACTTGCATGCGTGACAGAGATCAGACGCGTCGACTCGCGTAGCGCGTTTTCAATGTCAGCGACGTTGATTAAGCCGTTGGCATCGCAGGCGACTACGGTGACATCCCAGCCTTCTCTGGCCAGTTGAGCGACTGCGGCGCGGACAGCAGCGTGTTCTAGGTTGGTTGTGATGCAGTGAGGCTTGGAATACTTGTTTTGAATCGCACGACCAACGCCAAGCAATGCTAGATTGACACTCTCCGTTCCGCTCGATGTAAAGATTAACTCGCTAGGATGGCAGTCCAAAAGTCCCGAAAGGCAGCTTCGCGAATCCTCCATCGCCTCGGCTGCAACTCGCCCCATCCAATGATTGCTGGACGGATGCCCGTACATATTTTGCAAGAACGGCAGCATAGCTTCACGTACACTAGCCGCCGTCGGTGTTGTCGTTGCGTGGTCGAAGTAGATGGTGTGCATTGGCAATGCAATTCTGTTAAGCCCTGAATTCGCGCAGCGATCTACGCCCGGTAAGGTGGAAATCGCGCCGAGTTGGTTATGCCGATTCGATTCGGTTGATTCCTGTCCATCTAAATTGGAGCGAGAGAAAAAAGCTTTAGTGAGTGGATTGTCTCCACTGTTATTTGCGAACTGCCCGTTGAATCGTAACGGTTATGCAGGTTGAACGCTTTAAGATTCTAACATCTTAAGCGACGCAGGTAGTGTCGTGATTCGATGATGTGTCGCGCGGTTGATCGAGAAAGCCACAGTTGGACGAAATTTCGCAAGTGACGACTGCTTCGAAAGAAAACAAAGCCAGCAGGGATGTTGCGGTTCGAATAAAGACTGTTGAAATGGTTACATAAGCCCTCACCGCCAAAACCTTCGATCCGCGTACCCTGGGTTACGCTTGGCTCGCGGGACTCGCCGCGCTCACCCAGGGCTAGGGATGTGTCGCCACTTCGTGGCTGGTCAAACGGGTTGGATGCAATTGCGTTGGAGATTATGTTTACGACTTCGAACGTTTTGCCACGTTGCTTTCCATTTCAATAGCGGCTGGCCGACGCGATGCGAACGCATGAGTCACTTTTGTGGCTTTTGTGAATTTTTGTGGCTAGAAAGGGTCAGGGCATTCTGGGGGAGATTTCAAAAAGCAAGTTTGTTTCACCCTCTGGGCTGTAACAGATCGCAAATAGTTGCGCAGATGATTATTGTTCGCTTTTTGCGGCAAGTGCTTGAGAAACTCCATCGACTTACGCAGCCCTACCGGTAGTCCTAATGCAATGTATTTTCCGCCTATGCAATCGTACGTGACTTGTGGTGCCCGTCCCATTACAATGTCTAGAAATTAGACCATTCGAGGAGATTCAAGTGACCGCCGATCAACTTATCATCGACGCTGCCTCCCTTTCTGTATCCAAGCGGCTTCGCGTTGCTCAAGCAATCTGGGATTCGCTACCCGAGAACGTGGTTCCGCAACCAAATTCGGAGGTTAAATCGGAACTTGATCGGCGAATGGAGCATTATCGCCAAAATCCCGAATCGGCTATGAGTTTGGATGAACTTCGACGGCGACTGGATGCTGATCGAAAAGAATGAAAACAAGACTTGTAGCCGAAGTTTATGATGACTTACGAACAGCTCGGGACTGGTACGATGAAAAGTGCGATGGTCTGGGCGATGAATTTGTTGAGCTATTCTTTACGGTTGCAAACGGGTTACAGGCGGGGGCGATGCACTGTTCGATAGATGAAACTGGCTACCGGCCCAAACGTATGCCGCGATTTAGATCTGATCGATTCTGAGATCGTTGTAGTAGGTGTTCTAGTAAACGGTCGGAGCACTGAAAATTAGGGTCGGCGGCGATACCAAGCCAAACGCAGTACACTGCCGAAATTTCGAGCGTTCTGAGGTGCAGGCTTAGCGACTGAACTGAGTGCCTATACTTGCTCAGCCTTTTTCGAACTGCTCAGCCTCTTTCGAACTGCTCAGCATTCGGAATAGCCACTCCGGTGATCCATTGCGAAGTTGGTCCACAATCACGGCAATAATGATGATGACACCGATGATGATGTGTGTGTAGGTATTCGGGATACTCAACTGTGTGCAACCGCTACGAATGACCACGATGATCAGAGCGCCGATCAAAGTGCCTATGGCTGATCCTCGACCACCACTGAGACTGCCGCCGCCCAGCACTACTGCAGCGATCATCTGTAGCTCTTTGCCTGATCCATCTTTCGGATTGCCATTCTTCACTTCTGCGTAGTAGAGCAGGCCACCGACTGCAAAAAACAGCCCCGCAATCATGTAGACCGAGATCGTCGAAAAGGTGATGGGCACGCCACACAGACGAGCTGTCGATCGATTGCTGCCGATGGCAAAGAGATTGCGACCGAAGATCGTGTAACGAAGGATTGCCCCGACCACTAAAGCAAGCAACAGCGCCAGGATCGCGCTTGTTGGGACTTTGGAGATCAGCAGATACTCGTCTCCATTGCTTCCCGTAAAACACAACTTGGCCAGCCATTGAGGAATGTTTTGTGTCTTGGCTGACACAGTGGATTCCTTGGCGATGATTTGGCCAATCCCTAAAAAGATCGACATAGTACCTAATGACACGATGAAGGGCACAACTTGGGTAGTCGTGATCAGTCCACCATTGACGATCCCGCACAGGCATCCCGTTAACAAAGTCACAGCGATAGCGCAAGTCACGGCCCATGCAAAACCTGGATCAGCATTGGTTGCTTCTTGGTTTTTCAACATCGTTACCAAAACGGTGCCGCACAATGTCAGCGCCGTTCCAGCGGAGAGATCGATGCCTCCAGCGATGATAATCATTGTCATGCCAAGAGCGGGAACAGCGATCAAAGCAGCCGAATTAGACATCTGGCGAATGTTGGTTCCAGTCAGGAAATTTCCCGAGCCGTAGAGTCGATCGGCAACCGCAAAGATCAATACGATGACTACCAAAGCCAGAAGCGGCCCGATGACTCCAGAAACCAGCGACAAGAATCGACGGCTATTTTTCATGTTGGCCTTCACTCATTCCAATAGTCTCAAAGCACGGTTGAATCGTTGGCCACCGCACAGCTCATGATCTCTTCTTCAGTCCAACGACTTGCTTCGCGAACATCAACCAAGCGACCTCTGGCCATGACACCGATGCGATCACAAACCGCAAGCAGCTCAGGCAAGTACGAGCTCACAAAAACGATAGTCTTGCCTTCAGAGGCAAGCTGGCCCATCAAACGGTAGATTTCTGACTTAGTACCAACGTCGATCCCCTTCGTTGGCTCATCCAACAAGAGGATTTTTGACTCTTGATGCAAGATTCTCGCTAACGCGACTTTTTGTTGATTTCCGCCCGATAGCTCTGAGGCTAACTGACTTGGATGCTGTGCCTTGACTTCCATCTTACGCATGAACTGCAGCGCGGATTGTTCGCGCCTTTGCAATTGCAAAACGCCGTAGCGCGAGTATTCGCTTAAGCGACTGAGCGTGATGTTCTCGGTGATGGAAAGGGCTTGTGCTAAGCCTTCTCGCTTGCGGTCTTCCGAAAGCAAACCAAGGCCCGCTCGCAGACGCGTTGCAACTCTAGAAGCGAGAGTTCGACCTTCAAGCTCAACACTTCCGCTTTGTTGATAGTCTAAGCCCATCAGCGTCCGTACGAGTTCGGATCGTCCTGCACCTACCAAACCAGCTATTCCAAAGATCTCGCCGTTGAAGAGCTCAAGCTCAACTCTCCGTGGATACTTCTGACCGCACAGGCTTCGAGCCTTAAGTGCAACGGGTCCCACTTGATGGGGAACCTTCGGATAAAGTTCGCTAACATCACGACCAACCATCAGCGAGATAATCTGCTGATCGGTTATCTCAGCGACATTCCCTTCGCCCACATGACGCCCATCGCGGAGCACACAATAGCGATCGGCAATCTCGCGAACCTCTTCTAGGAAGTGGCTGATGTAGACGATACCCAATCCTTGCGATCTTAGTTGCCGGATGATCGTGAACAATCGGTGTACATCCGCGCGAGGTAGAGAGCTAGTGGGTTCATCGAAAAGTATGATCCTAGCGTTAGACGTTAGCGCGCGAGCAATTTCAATAAGCTGCTGCGTGGCCACGGAGAGATTGCCAACGATCGCTGTAGGTGCAAGATCCTGTAGACCGACTCTCTCTAGAGCGCTCTGAACAATATGCCTTTGCTGGCGTCTCCATAAAAAGCCGCCAGGAGCGCAGGGTTGACCAAGCATCAGGTTGTCTTCAACGGACAAGTCGGGCGCTAAGTTCAACTCCTGGTAGATCATCGCCACTCCGGACTGACGTGCGAGGTTGGGATCTCCAGAAGGTTCATATCGCATGCCCGCTAAGGTGATCTGCCCTGAATCAGCGGGATGTGCACCGCTAAGGATCTTCATCAAGGTGCTCTTACCCGCGCCGTTTTCGCCAATAAGCGCGACAACTTCACCGGCGCCGACGGTTAGGTGAACCGATTCTAGCGCCAGGGTAGGCCCAAATCGCTTAGTGATGTTCTGCATGCGCAGGAGTTGTTCGGGCATGTTGTTACGGCGCAGTTGAAACTGCAGGTTGGAAGACAAGTAGAAGTGTAGCGGGGAGGACTAAGATCGGTGAATTGTGGCAAACGCGACATTTGCGACACCGCATGTTCGCTTGCAGGGAGGGAGTAGGTGAACAATAATAAGCTTCTGCCTTGAGAAATACAGACCAGGAATGATCAAAACTCCCTCCAATCCTCGCGCATTCCGAATTCCTCCCTCCTAGCCGCCTTCGATTGCATCCCTGACGATTGATCCCCTTGAACTCGGGATGCAAAGTTCGCCACCTCGAAAAAAGTAATCCAATACCGACCATGAAAACGATGCCCTTCCAACTTGCCTGCTTTTTCCTCTGCATTTCATTGCAGTTGGTCCAGATTGTCGCGCAGGACCCATCCACTCCCAAAACTGAAAATCTGGTTAACTTCCAAACCGATGTGCAGCCAATTCTCGTGTCGAAGTGTCTTGAATGCCACGGCGAGAAAGAGGCCAAAGGTGGAATGCGTGTCGACCAATTGGAAAGCTTGCTGGGCTACGTCGAAAGTGGCGATGCAGATGCCAGTTCGCTGTGGAATGACTATCTGAATACGAAGGACCCGGACTCCATCATGCCTCCGCCTCATGGCGCTGAAGCTGGTGGGCTATCGATAGCCGAGCGATTGGTGTTCCGTACTTGGATCAATGAAGGTGCCACTGGCCAATGGAAGGCGATCGAAAGCAAAGACGAATCGAAGCCCGAGGCAGTTGCAATTCCCCAAACGCTGCCGGGTAAGGTGTTTGCATTCCAAGGCTTGTTTCACCCCGCCGCTGTACACCTTCCCATTGCCTTGATCGCCGTTTCGTCGATATTCGTACTCTTCTCATTTTTCAATCGCGAGACTTGCGAACCTGTCGCTTATCATTGCTTGTGGATCGGAGCTTTAGGAGCCGTTGCCGCTTGCGTTACAGGTTGGTCGTACGCTTCGCATGAGGGCTATGGAGCTGGGTTCAGTTTCAATCTTGAGAAAAGCGCTATCGATCGCCATCGCTGGTTAGGAGTTTTCGTAGCAGTCTTTTCGCTCCTAATGGTTCCGCTAGCCCGCAACGTGCGGCGAACAGCCGACATCAACAAGAAAGTGATTTGGTTCTTCGCTGGACTGATTATGCTCGCGTCGGTCTCGATCGTTGGATTCCAAGGGGGTGAGTTAACCTACGGCGAGGGACACTATGCCAAGTACTACGACCAGCTATTCAGTTCGCCACCTTCGCTGCCGCCATTGTTGACTGAAGAGATGATAGAAACCGATCTTCCCGGCGAAGAAACTGATCGACCTTCGGAAGAGCTTGCTGATCAGCCAAAGGTTGAAACGACTCCCAAGAGCGCGGAACCATCCAAGCCGATTTCAAGCGAGTCAAAAGAGAAGACTCCGAAGCCTGAGTCAACGACTCCACCTGCTTCAGCAATTGAAACTTCGACAAGTGAAGCGACCAAGAGCGGAGATTCGCCGAAGAGTCCTGACAAGCCAGTCGAGGAAACACCAACGGTAGAGCCCAAGGCGGACGGAAAGAGCAATCCCACAGCGGAACCCAAGACAGAACCTTCATCGCCTCCGCCGAGCGAACCAAGCTCGCCGACCACTCCTGGTTCAACGGCACCACCCAGCACTCCGCCAGAAAAGACGGAGGCTCCTTCGCAACCATCCGAGCCTCCTGAACTCGTCAAAATCTAACCCCGCTAGTGAACCACTGGAAAGTAACATCGTTTCGCTAGCGCTAGTTCGAAAACAACCGACTCCTTTTCTTAACTGCAGGAATCACTCGTGGATCTAACACCGTTTACAAAGACTTGCCACCAACTTCAACGCCCCTTATTGGTGATCTCGGGATCTAAGGGTTGTCTATCGTGTGGCTACTTGAGC
>CAYWNG010000152.1:0-2135 GCA_964458685.1 uncultured Pirellulaceae bacterium | reverse complement strand
CCTAGAATCGTTCGAACGCAATGGAGATGCCGGCGCGATTGTTCGAGGTGTAGATACCTACGAGGATATGCTGGTAGCTACAATCCAAGCGGTGAGTTCGAAGGCTGAGGCTTTGGGAATTCGAGTTGGAATGACCGGTGCTCAAGCATTGGAGATTCTGCGATAGTCACTGAGCTAACCGTCACTGAGCTAATCGACACTTCGTGGTGCTAATCGTCACTTCGTGGATTTAGCCGATAGCGACGAATACAGATGTGGCCGATAACTCCACCCACAAGGATGCACAGTATCTTCCACGTTTCGTATCCCAGCAGAAACGTAACGTAGCAGCTAACCGAAATGCTTAACCACATCGCTAGGATGGCCCGGCGACGTACGGTGTTGGGAATTGGCTGATCTCCGCCAAGGTACTGCAAATACCGTCCAAAGAAACGATTTCTGATCAATCGATTCTCTAGAACCGGACAGCTCTTCGTTAGGAAAAACGAAGCCGCTAGAAGCGGACCGGTCGTTGGAACTCCAGGCAGAATCACTCCCACGGCAGCGATGCCTAGGAAGATTAAGCCAAGAATCAAAAACACGACGCGCTTTAGCGTGAGAGCTTTGATAAATTCAGCCTGGCCACGCGTCACTTGGGTCTCAAGAGACTGTGGAAACGGATTGTAAAAATGGAACATCACGCCCTCGAAAGGCGCAGTTCACTCTTCATAAAAAAAGTGGCGGAGCCTACCCGACCGAGTAGGCTCCGCTTTTTATCAACTGCGCGAACAGATTTGTTTTAGAGATCTGTCGGATACTCTTCTTCAGTGATAGGGGCAGACCAAAGAGTCGTACGCGGGGCATTGACAAACAAACGTACGACACAACTAAATATGTGCAAGCGAAGGGCTAAATATTTTTCGAAAAAGTGGTAACTGGATGTCCAGGTGTCTCGAATGCGACTCAGCCCGATACTTTGGTGATGCATTTGGACTTGGCAGAGTAAGACCGGGCAAAGTAAGACCGGGCAGAGTAAGACCGGGCAGAGTTAGACAAGGTCCAGCCCAGCTCGCGTCCGCTAGTGTTGTGAGTTGTGTTCTTTCTTGCACAATCCGAAGCGTTAGTTTTGAAGTTGAAGCTCAGGCACGAAGTGCCGACACATCCTATGCCGGGGATGATAATCGCTGATAATCCCCGATTCTGAGGCCACCCAGTATTGAGCCCCGAAGGGGCCGATACATCAATATTGTATGCCGATCCTTCGGGCCGAACTCTTGAGAATTCTAATGGTCCGGTGCCTTCGACACCGGCAGAGGATATGCCGGACCTTCGGCCCTAAGCGCATGCCCCCTCCCGCACGTTGTCGATTCTCACGCAGATAAACCACATCGCAGGAGCGCTCGGTCGCACCGCTACCAGCGATCAGCAAACAGCACACGGATTGCATCTACTCAGACCAGAACGCATTGTGCCGGTAATGCACCTTCTAGGGACTCTATCGATTCCGCGAACTCATTGTTTTGGTTGCTTTACGAAAGTGAAGCAAATTTTTCAGCCTGCGCAAACTTGCACTAACAGGGTGCTATGTTTCAAAAACAACTTCAATCAATCATCTTGCGAATGGGGCAGTTCGTATGAATGATTCTCTACAACATGATCGCTTTGCGCAACTATCGGACAAATGTCTGAAACTGCGCGACAAGTGGGTTATCAGAGAAGCATGCGCAATTCACCAAGAATTGTTAGCTCTAGACCTTACTGGAAACGACTCTACTCAGATTACGGCAATTGACCTTGCTGCGGTCGAGAGTCTGGACCTATCTGGCATTCAACTGCTGCTCTCATTACGTAATTACTCGAACCCATCGGCTGCAATCGATTCTTCGTCGAACGCAGTTGCACGGGAATGGCTCGAACTTTGCGGCGTATAACGCTAAGCAATTTTAAGTAGCTCGAGTTCCGTTCGATTGAATCAATTACGTTCTCTTTTGCAGAAGCCAGTGAGACATCACCGTGGTTACCAATCCAAGTGCGCAGTCCAAGAATCGGTTTGCGGATCATACGGCCGGTGCCGCGATCGTGGTTGTGTTGGACATGTTGTCCGCACAGCTAGCCGATATCGCGAAAGATGTTGAAACATCTGTCGTCGGTGTTTG
>CAYWNG010000151.1:0-11337 GCA_964458685.1 uncultured Pirellulaceae bacterium | reverse complement strand
GCGTTTGGATTACCTTGGAGACGGCAAGTTTGAAAGCCGACGAAACTGTCCTGGTTGTATTCTCTGGCCCCAAGAGCGGATTGGTTCACATCGACGCCGTCCAGTTGCTACCAGTTCCGTAGTTTTTGAAGATATGGAATCAACAAACCAGTTCGCCAAGCATTGGAAGTTTGCTGAAGGTCTAACGTTTCTGAATCATGGTTCGTTTGGTGCGGTGCCAACCGTAGTTCTCAAGGCGCAGCGTGAGTTCCAGGATCAACTGGAAGCAGATCCGATCGCCTTTTTGGCTCCGGAAAGAACTCTGGAGCCCAAGCTGGATTACGTACGTCGGTGTCTCGCTGAACTCTTGGGAGCGTCCTTCGATCGACTGGCCTTTGTCCGCAATGCAACGGATGGAGTCAACGCGGTCTTGCGTTCATTTCCTTGGAAAGTGGGTGATCAGATCGTCGTGACGTCGCATGGTTACAACGCATGTACGAATGCTGCGAGATTTGTGGGTTCCCAGTTTGGCGTGGAGGTTGTTTCGGCCGAAGTGCCCTTCCCTTTAGCCAGCGAAGCGCAGGTCGTTGAGGCTATCGAGCACGCGATTACCGCCAAGGCTAGGCTCTTGTTGATTGACCACGTCACAAGTCCGACTGGATTGGTATTTCCTATTCGATCGATCATCGAATTGGCGCATCGAAAAGGCGTGCGCATCTTGGTGGACGGTGCCCACGCGCCGGGAATGTTGCCTCTGAAGCTCGACCAAATGGGTGCCGACTACTACACGGCGAATCACCATAAGTGGCTGTGTGGTCCGAAAGTCTCAGGCTTCCTTTACGTCGCGCCGCAGTGGCAACACGAAGTTCGACCCACAGTGATCAGCCATGCAGCGAATCGACCGCGACCGAATCGTTCGCGATTCTTGGCCGAGTTTGATTGGACGGGCACCTTTGATCCGACTCCTCTGTTGGCCTTACCGACTGCGATCGAATTCCTATGCCAACTCTACTCGGGCGGATTCGATCAGCTCATTGAGGAAAACCGTGCCAAGGCATTAGCCGGTCGACGGATGATCCTGGATAGACTAGCCATCGATAGCCCAGCTCCGGAATCGATGATTGGAAGTCTGGCAGCCGTTTTGTTACCGGCCTCACGCTTTCGTCGCGAGAGGCTTGAGCTTCTGAAGAGTCATCTATACGACAACTTTCGGATTGAACTGCCCGTGTTCCAATCGCCCATCGCCCCGGTTACAGGAGATTGGATTCTGCGAGTTTCGATGCAAGCCTACAACGAACTATCGCAGATTGAAAAGCTGTTGGATGCAGTTCAATCGATCTTGAACGGCTAACTCGAAGATAGATTAAGGATTTTTGGGGTCGACAACTTTGGGTGGGGCCGCTGCTGGATTGCCAAGCTGGTATTCGCGAATTGCCCCACCTTCGACGAAGACCAAGGGAGCAACCTGAGGTCGACCGGTGGATTCTGAATTGCGATCCCAAGGAACCGCATAAGCCGCGAACATTCCTGTGGTAACGTCGGTAACGTAGATCAAACTGTTGCCTGGTCGAGATCCACCCGAAGTGGCTCGGTGCGCGATTGCACCCGTGACCATGAGATATCTAGAGTTCTTGCCGGTGTTGCCCAGTTGAGCTCGTACGTTAGTGAAGTAGCGCGCACCAAATCGCCCAGTGCGTGGGTAATAGACCAGGCACTGTAGATCGCCAGTGTTGAAATCAAGGAAGAAGACGCCTTCTGAATCATCGCTAATTGGTCCCGATGCTACGGCGAGCGTATCGGACGAGTCTGATGACGATGCGGCTAACGGCAATGGCAAGCTGTGAATGGTTGTTTGGCTTTTGCCAATGTATAGACCCACCAGCAAAGCTAAGCTACAGCCAAGGCCGCTAGCAAGGCAAAGTGCAAATGTCTTTGCGCAAATGCGTGATGGCGAAACGCCTGGCGAAGTCGAAGTGAGCGGTGTTGAGGAAAGCGAAGACGCCAAGCTGTCCACATTTTGACTCATGATTGATTCCATTGGCTGCTGTTAGAAGCGTTGAAGGAAGTGCCTGTAGATTCTGCACTTAATCATAGCGACTTCTGAACGGCTGGCCAACGTGAATTGGACTGCGCAAGACGGGTGGACTTTGCCGATTAAGCCTACACTGCTTGAAATCAGTGCAACTAGAGCCAAGCTTGCATGTTGCGCTTGATCTTGATGGCTGACGAGATGCCTCTTGAAGCAAGGCTGGGAGGTAGCAAGATGGTTCTACTTAGCGAAACGGGTGAGGAGTGCCAGCCTTTCTTGTAATGTTCGTCACCACGGAGAAAGTCAACCGATTCAATTCCACGTTCAATGGCTGTTCGCAGCATCAAGCTGTTGATCATGTGGCCAGGCTCAAGGTCGATCCGCTGAGTATCGAAGCCGGATTGATAGATGTACCAGGTCGCATCGCTTTGGAAGATCAAGAGCATTCCCAAGGCGCTTCCACCATGGAGCAGCCTAGCAATAGAGGCAGACCCTTCGCTGGCTAATTCGAGCGTCGCTGATCTAAGGAACTGTTCAAAGTTGGCATCTGTAAAGACTCCCGATTGGCCGAGTTGCTGACGACGAAGTTGGTGCAATCGCACAAACTCTGGCCAATAGTCATTAATTTGTTGTGGATCGCTAACTAGTTCGAATCTCAACTCGCCGCGATCTGCCATTTGCGTGGCTCGTCGCGCTTTGCGCCGCCGAGACTTAGACAGTAGCGATTCGTACTCCTTCCAATCATTGGGTAGCTCAACACGCCAAGTGGATTCGATTTCTACCGTGTCGTTGGTCCAGCCACGATCAACTAAAACGTCGATAAAGGTCTGCCACTGAGGACAGTTTGTGTGATAGCCTTCGATGTCAATCGCCACGGGTGCGTCGAGAAACTTGCGGGGTTGAACGGCAAACCACTTCGCTGTCGCTCTCGCTACTTCGCACTGGCTACCAGGTCGACTCGGCAGTTGTACATAGTCACTACAAACCTGCCCGCTACCGACCAGTCTCCACCAACCAATTCCCCGTGAGAACTGCTTGAACCAAGAGGACACTCCCAAACGGTTGTCTTCTTCGTCGCTCACTACTAAGTTCGTAAGGCAGTCCGAGTTAACGCCACGGCAACGACTATGATATTCCCGCCATGCATTTTCAAGCCAATGAGCTTGGTGCATAAAACAATCGGACCGATACGAATCTACTTTGGGCCAGTCTTCTAGTACAACTGACTCGCATCGCAAAGCAGATTTGGAAACGATAGCTGACACGATTCTTCCCTAGGCAATTGCATTGGGGCTTGAGCAATCCGAAACTCGCGAATTGGAAACAGACGGTCTTTACTTGAGAATAATTGCGAGAGGGAAATCCCCAAAAGCAATTCTTTTGGTGCCATAGAATTTGCGTCGGGTGTTTTCGGCTGACACGCTACAACTCCTACTCGACATTCAATCGGAACTTGGAAGCGTCCTCGTTGCCGGTCCCTGCGCCCTGCAGTCGATACAATCGGAACTCTTAGGCTGATAGACTCGTTTGATTTGTAGTGTCGAGCGGTTTTGGTTGTCCCATTCTGTCCCCAAGTGGCATTCGCTGGCTTGCAGTAAAAACGAAAAAAGAGTGTGACGATCTCCGCCACACTCTTTCTTGATTGAGTCAAAAACGAAACCTGTTGAGATTACGGAATATCAACATTCAGCACGTTGTCCACCCCGTCGCGCACGGTAAATACCAAGTCCGATGAAGTGTTGTACTTCGCTGGAATGGGTTCTTTGGGTTCAGCGGCTGCTTTAGCGTAGTCCGATTCCTTCGAATTGGCTTGAGCCGCGTAGGCTGGATCGTCGGAACGCATCTCTGTAACCGTGGTTGTCGTCGCGTCTGGAAGGGTCGTAATGGTGACTTTATGGGTTCCAAGAATTGCCCCCAGCTTATCCCCAGTCAGAATTGCAAACTCACCTTGTGCATCCGTGCGGCCGATGCCTTGAGGGCCACCATCTTTCGGTTGAAAGATAATCATTGCTTTGGTATAGGGGGCGCCCTTGAGAGTTATCTTACCCTTAACCGGGGCAACTTTGGGGCCGCCATCACCGCAGCCTGCAATGAACAGACAGCAAATAGCAAGTAGTGAAAAAATCCTTGTCGACATCAATAAGTTTCCTGTGAGTGTTGTTCTGAAATGTCAAAGACGAACGGGGAACCCGTTCGTCTTTTGTGGATCTGCCTAGTTAAAGACGCACATTACTATTCGATAGAAACCGTCTCACGTCCTCCAGCACTTCCCATGGCTCCCCATACTCCATACGGTGAAAGTCGTGAGCCTGGTGCTTGAATGTCATTGACGGTTTGGTTGCCAGCGTCGATTGTTTGACTGACGAAACGTACTGAGCCGTCGGCAAGTGAGACTTGACCGCCACCAGTATGGCGACTGGAAAGCGTTCCCATATGCTCATTACCGTCGCCTCCACCCCAGT
The DNA here is from genome assembly GCA_964458685.1 of uncultured Pirellulaceae bacterium. Classification (GTDB taxonomy): domain Bacteria; phylum Planctomycetota; class Planctomycetia; order Pirellulales; family Pirellulaceae; genus Aureliella. The sequence goes on along the minus strand of CAYWNG010000151.1, from coordinate 6,867 downwards.
GGCAGGTGGGACCATTGGGAGCCACCATCGTGGCGAAACCACAATAGTAGGGCCGTCCATCCCATGCGCGACCGCCCGTTGGACGCCATACTGCTCGAAACGGAGCGGTGATCTTTCTAGGATTGGTTGGACTTCTTCGTGCTTGGCAGGCAGCAGGATTCCAAGCTTGCATGGTTACCGCAACTCCTCCTAAAACGTCGTCCTGTTGGCCGCCAGCAATCGCTTCACCAAAGAGGATTGTATTGGATGTACCATCCAGTACGGCAGAGATTCTCAAATAGCGATTGCGTTGGAAAATGCCACGGCTATCGGTGTTGCTTTGGTCAGGACGGAAGTGATTTTGAAAATAGTCGTCGCCAACACAAGCCTTATAGTTCAATATGCTTGGGCTTTCCGAGCGATCGTCCGGTGCAACGTCGGAAGCGCATCGCAAAGCTGGAATGTCTTTCTTCCAAACGTTGTCGTTAAAAGGAGTTGATGCCATGCTCCATGGATCAGGCAATCCAGGGCCTCCTGGTCTTGCTTGCGCCGTAATTGCATCGTAAGCCGGACCTTGCTCGATGTACGGCAAGACCGAGATTACCCATGAATAGCTTCGGCCAGCCGCAGCACCCAAACCAGGCTGCCCAGGGTTTGTGCTTGCAACACCTCCATCGTGGGCCAGCGCAGGCAGACGCTTCGTTGAAGATTCATAGTTCAGCACTGCCAATGCAATCTGCTTGAGATTGTTCGCACATTGAGTACGTCGAGCCGCTTCGCGAGCAGCTTGAACGGCAGGAAGCAACAGACCAACCAAAATGCCAATAATGGCGATAACAACAAGCAACTCCACTAACGTGAAGCCTTGTCGTGAATTGAAACGACGCAACATAACCCCTCCGAAAACGTAGTACATTAAAACAATGGCATATCCAAACGGATATTCAGGAACTGAGATTCTAATTGGATTTGTGTTTTCGTAAAGCCAGAGTGGGTACCCTAGGGCCACTGGAGTTCCTTAGAATTGCTGTTGTGAGAGGTTCTTGAGCCGTATGTCTCCAGGCGAAAGTCGATTGGCGCGATCCAAAAGCTCTTGAAAGCTCTCATTTTTGCCAGAATTCTTGGCGATAACGGCAAGAACGATCAGCCAATCGACGTTCTGCGGCTCAAGCTCACTGGCTTGCAAAGCCAATCGCTGAGCCTTCGCGAAATCACTTCGATTCAGTGAAATTTTGGCTAATTCCCCGTAGAAGGCCGCAACTCTTGGAAACTTGGCAGCTCCCTGAGTGAGTATCTGCTCGGCACGATGCAGCTCGCCCAATTCAGCAGCCACACTTGCCAAGTTGAGATCGTTGTAAGGATTGTCCGGCTGCACTTCAACCAGCTTCTGATGAACGATATAGGCATCAAACAAGCGCCGTTGAGCGCGAAGTGCCGTCGCCAAATCCATGTACGGTGCTGGCGATAAGGGTGATTCAGCAATTGCCGACAGAGCCCATATTTCAGCCAGTTCAGCTTTCCCATTCGCGATCGCTATGGCGCACGAACTGTGAAGCAATGAGAGAGCGATACGTTGTAAAGCTTCGCGATAGGTGGACTGAAAGGTGGTGTCTCCAGGATCACTGGCGTTTACGTGTTGATCCGCTCGTGAACCATCTGAAATACTCTTCGGTTCATCGAATTGCTTAGCCTCATCAGCCTTTCCCTGTCGCAATAACAATCCTCGTAGTGTGTTCCGAGTACTAGGAGATCGATCGCCTAATGCGACGGCCTGCTTCAAGCTTTGCTCAGCTTGCTCCAGTTGTTGCATTTGCATCTTGGCCAACCCAGAGACTCGGTGGAGTCCCGCATCCTTAGGAAAGCGATTGAGGCCTTCGCCGGCAATCTTCTCAGCCTTTTCGATCTCGCCGATTTGCGAGTAGGCGTCGGAGAGCTGCTGGAAGAAGTCGACAGTCAGCTTGTCATTGGAAGATTTTTGAAGCTCTTCCATCAAAGCGATTCCGCGATCCTCCTCACCTTGATCGAGTAAGATCTTCGACATTCCCAACACGGGTCCAACTTCACTGCGAGAAATTGCTAAACAGTTCTCCCACGAATTGAGTGCTCTTTTCGTTTGACGCAGTTCGGCATAGATCATTGCCGCGACGTGATGGGCTTTGGAGTCTTGCGGAAACTCCTTCGAAAGCGATTCCGCTAGCGCTTCCAACGCCGACTGAAGCTGCTCGGTGGTGAGGCGATCTTCGGCAGTCGGAAGCTTAAGTTTTCCTGAATTGGACGTCTGTGGATTGGGCCTCGGAGAAGTTAGAGAGTTGGATGGTGGTGATTCCATCTGGCCTGCGGAGACGTGACTTGCGTTGGAATCTGACAGCTCGGAATCGCTGGGGTCTTTGGGAGGCGGTACGATCAAAATCCAAATCAAGATCAGCAGGCTAGCTCCTAGAACACCACAGAAGAGCACCATAAGCCAACGGCGAATCGGTGCGCGGGCGTCCCGCCCGTCTTGCTCGGTGCCTGACGTCTGGTGAGTCGATTGTTTTTTCTTGTTGCGTTTCGAAGGCATCGAATGTTGCTGGAGCTAAGTAGCGTTGTTTTCTTGAGCTGATTTGAAGGTAGCTTGTGATTTTTGAAGTTATGTTTTTTAGGCACGAAGTGCCGACATATCCTATGCCGGGGCTGGAAAGCCCCGGTTTTGAGGCCGCTGAGTATTCAGCCCCGAAGGTGGCGATACAAAAATGTAGTGTGTCGACCCTTCGGGCCTAAAACCTCGGAATTCTGATGTTCCGGTGCCTTCGACACCGGCAGAGGTTATGTCAGGCCTTCGGCCTTAAATCCAAACATCGCAACTTCAAAACTTACGCATTGGGTTGTTACCTTGCCTCGCTGACGCAGCGCGTTGGAACTTGTGGTGTTCGACATTGCCGCCAGTGGCAGATAGTATACACTCCTCAGCTCAAAATTGACTGCGTCACCTTCTCTTTCAAGTCTTCATCGAAAGCTACCGTCTCGATTATGGTCCGCCATCTCGCACTTACAGTTGTGTCAAGTTTGCTACTCACAGCGGCGCTGACCTATTTTTACGGAAGCACCTATCCTTATGTCCTAGCATCAGAAGAGGCACGAGCATCGATCGTAGTAACCGAGTCGCAGCTCGTCGAACTTAAAGCCGCAACGCACAGCAGCGATCGTATCGCATACGCAATTCTCGGCGCAGTTGTCTGTACTGTAATGCCGTTATTGGTGTCGGTCGGTCAGCCGATCAAAAGGCAGTTAATCGGCGCGGTCTCTGGAATCGCAGCAGCGTGTCTCGGACATTGGTTTGATAACCATCCGAGCATCACCTTCAGCCAAGACTCGATGCACGTGCTAGTTCGATGGATCGTTATGCTGGTCCCGATTGCCATCGCTTGTGGGATCGCGGTTGGTATTGCCTACAGCTCTCCGAAGACAATTGTCGCTCGAATTGTGGGGGCGGTTGTCGGCGTTGTGATCGCTGGAGGTTTGTACGGATTTTTGGCTGGCATCGTTACGATTGCCGAAGAGAAGCACAAGATTTTTCCATTTCATCCTAGTAATCGAGCCATGATCATTGGTAGTGTTTTGTGCTTCGTCGGATTGGTAATGCTGCTGCAATACAATTCGGAGCAAGCAACACTCAAGAAGAGCACTCAGTCTAAAGCGGAGTGAGGAGGCGGTACGTGAAGCTCTTTAAATCGCCTCTTCCTTGGCTTCTGCAAACGATAGTCATATTCGGAAGCTTAGGATTTTCGCGTGATTGTCTTCACGCTCAAGTTTCTGGTTCGATTCCATCTGCCAAAATCCTCTTTGAAGATCGTCATGCTCAAGCAGGGTTAACGGCTCACCATTTCTGCTCGAGCAAAGAAGAGGCTTTGCCTCGCTTTATGGTGGCGGGAGTGGCTGTGTTTGACTACGACAACGATCAATTGCTGGATATCTTGCTTCTCAATCAAAGCGATCGTCGCTCGACCGACAGCAGTAACTCCGCTGGCGCGAAAGCAGGAGCGGAATCACTTGGGCGGCTCTATCGAAACCTGGGTGCTGGAGAGTTTATCGACGTGACCGAGTCCGCAGGTTTGGCATTCAGCGCTTTTGCGCTGGGTGTCTGCGCTGGCGACACGGATAACGATGGTGATCAAGACTTGGCGATTAGTAGCCTAGGGCCAGTATTGTTGCTAGAGAACAACGGGGACGGAAGCTTCTCTCGGACTTCGCAGAATGGAATTGAAGAGCAGCAAGGCGAGTCTCCCAACGATGCGTTTGGTGCCGGTATTGCCATGTTAGACATTCAGAATGACGGCAACTTGGATCTCTTCGTTGCGAACTACGTTGAGTTCACGATGGAACGACATCGATCGTCCATGAAGAACTCGTTCCCCTATCCTCCCGGCCCTAAGGATTTTCCACCAGCCGCCGATAGGATCTATCGCAGCCATGGGGATGGGCGATTCGCTGAGGTCTCCAAGGAAGTCGGCCTAGAATCACTGCGTGGTCCTACGATGGGCGTTGTCAGCGGCGATTGGGACGGTGACGGTGACAGCGATCTGTTTCTTTGTAGCGATGCAGCGCCCAATCAGTATCTTGTCAACGACGGTCAAGGTCAGTTTGTCGATCGAGCCGTCGAGGCGGGGTTGGCTTTCGATCTGATGGGCAATGTCAACGGAAGTATGGGCGTCGACTCGGGTGATTTTGACAACGACGGAAAGTTGGATTTGTTGATCACCAACTACACCGGTCAGATTCCAGTGCTGTATCGAGGCTTGGGAGAGGGAGTCTTCGAGGATGTGAGTCGGCGGACTCAAATTGGTCGCACCGTGCTTCCGCATACCAACTGGGGCGTGGTCTGGATCGATGTAGATAATGACGGTGACCTGGATGCATTTCTTGCGAATGGGCACTTCTTGCCGCAAATCGAACAGATCGATCAGCGAACCAGTTTTCGCGTGGCTAACACCCTGATGGAGAATCTAGGCAACTCGAGATTTCGCGATATCAGCAGCGACTCGGGAAGCGGCTTACTGGTCAAAGAAAGTAGCCGCGGTGCCGCAGCAGGAGACTGGGATCGCGATGGCGATATGGACTTAGTCGTGCTTAACTTCGAAGCCGAACCCACGCTCTTGGTCAACGAATCGACGAGCACTGGTAATTGGATCGACATTCGACTGGTTGGTACCGACTGCAATCGCGACGCGGTGGGTGCTGTTGTAACTATCGAATTCGGTGGTCCGAAGAATAGCCAAAGTCGAACGGCGATGGTACACGCTGGTCGAGGCTATCAGAGTCACTATGGCTCGGAGTTGCATTTTGGAATTGGCAACTCCACCTCGATCGATCGCGTGCACGTTCGCTGGCCCGGCGGACGTGTCGAGTCGTTCTCGTGCAGTCGTATCAATGGACTGTTGCAACTGATTCAAGGCTATGGAAGCTCACGATAGATTCGAAGCGGGTGATCGTGTGGTGTATCGTTTAACGAAACAATCATCTCACTGAGGTCGAATCTTGGCGTGTATGAGGCGGTGGTCGGATAGCTGCTGATCGTTGACTTGAAAAAGTTCGAATTGCCAAGCGCGAGGAATGAAGATCCAGTCAATGACAACCTTGGGATCGTTGGCTGCGAAAGTACGATGTGCTTTGTTGCTGCTGGTTATTTGATTCCAGCGATGAAACTGAGAGGATTGATCAAGCAGATCGATGGCATTTTGGCGGGCTGGATCTTGGATCGATTCACTGAATCCAGTTGGACTTGAATTCAAATCGCCGGCAAAAAACGTTGGTATTGAAGAGTTCTGGGCTCGCTGAACGATCAACTTGGCAGAGGCAACTCGCACCGCTTCGCTTCTCTGCGATAGATGAGCTCCGATGACTTGAAGGCTACCTTGAGGATGAGCGACTTCACACGCAATCGCTTGCTTTTGTCCCAACACGATGGTCTCGAAGAGCGAATGACCCGGCAATTGGACTAGCTGAGCATCTTGAATGGGATACCTCGACAACACCGCATTGCCAAACGCCCAATTCCAAAATGCGATTCGAAAATCCATGTTGCGTTGTTCAACCCAGACTGGATATCCGGCCTTCGTGGCAAGATACTCAGCTTGATTGATCGAGTAGCTCCACGATGAATCGAAGTCGACTTCGTTCAGGACAACGATATCGGCATCGACTTGACGCAGCAGCTCGGCAATCTTGTCGAGGCGATTCATGCGTTCAGCTTTTGTGCCTCCTGACAAGTTCGACTCGGCCAGTCCTCGACCGTGAGCGATGTTGTAACTCGCGATACTGAACTGGCCAACTTGATCCCGCGGCTCGGCGTCGGTCCTTGCGGTTTCTGCTTCGGCGATTGCTTCGGCAGATCCGCGAACTTGAACCGCGCGAAGGTCGCACGTGATTCGACTGTAGAGCAGTGGCAGTAGGAGAATGCCTAAAGCGATGGCCGCGATGGTTTTGCCAATTCGAGACTTGGGCCAGATTCTAAGTTGCATTACGCCGCCTAATTGAGCCATTTGCCGAAGATCGATCGGCGAGGAACGTTTAAGGTAATGTATCCCTGCATGTTAGGACAAACGAGTCGTTTCCAAAGGTAGATGCCGGAAAGCTGGAATCGCTACGGAAAAAGCGGGAAACATCAGTAGATGTAATGGAAAATGCCGGTTCTTCCGCAATTTGAGCTTCAGCCGTAAAATGGCGTCTTTGCCCGACTCCATGATGCGGCAAAATCTCGCAAAATATCGGTTTGATAGGAATCTGCCATGGCTTCGCAAGTCGCCCAGGAACGCGTTTTCAATTTTTCGGCTGGTCCAGCCGTTCTTCCCGTGCCAGTTCTGGAACGTATTCGTGATGAAATGCTCTGCCTGCCAGGTGCCGGCGCTTCGG
>CAYWNG010000150.1:0-11361 GCA_964458685.1 uncultured Pirellulaceae bacterium | reverse complement strand
ATGTCGGGAAGACCCGCGCGAGACCATAACCAGCGACAACGATCACTACGGAGATAACAACCAAAAGCCAGCTTCCATGCGGTGCTTCGACCGTTTCTGGGGGCAGAGTGAATTTGTCTAGCCATCCAGTAAGGTAGATAACAAGACCGCTGATAACACTACCAGCCGCCAGCATGTACAGCGGAGCGAGCATTACTGGAGTTGCTTCGTGCGGATGATCGCCAGCTTCCGCAGGAGTCTTTACTTCGCCTTGGAACGTTCTCATGTAAGCTCTGAACGTGTATGTGGCGGTTAGCAACGAAGAAAACAGACCCATACACAACCAAGTCAAGAACAAGGAGCCGTTCTGTGGGTCTTTGATCTGAGCGGCCAATAGTCCGAAGATGGTCTCTTTGCTCCAGAAGCCAGCCAACGGTGGAACTCCAGCCAAGGCCAACGCTCCGATGAGAAACAGAACGTGAGTTGCCGGGAGAACAGACTTCAGTCCGCTGAACTTGCGCATGTCGATCACATCGCCCATAGCGTGCATGACGTTGCCTGCGGTCAAGAACAAGAGCGCTTTGAAGAATGCGTGCGTTAGCAAGTGGAACATAGCAGCAACCACCGCGAACGGCAGCATCTCGGGATTCATTCCCGCGCCGAAGGCGATGAACAGCAGTCCCAGTTGGCTCACCGTTGAATAGGCAAGGACTCGTTTGAGATCGTCTTGGAAAAGTGCAACAGAACCACCAATGACCGCCGTGATCGCGCCTAACCAACCTGCTAATTGCAAGACCTCGGGAGTGTACGACAACAGTGGTGACATACGTGCAAGCAGGTACACGCCAGCGGTAACCATCGTCGCAGCGTGAATCAACGCGCTGACTGGCGTTGGACCTTCCATCGCATCAGGCAACCACACATGGAACGGGAACTGCGCCGACTTACCGATCGCTCCAATCAACAACAAGAAACCGACCCAGGACAACAAGTTAGGATACTCGCTGGCCAAAGCTGGTAGAACGTTGAATATCGTGTCGAAATCAAGTCGTGCGAAAGCAGTGGTGGAGGTCGTAACTTTGCCGACGCCATGCCACAGGAGCAGGATGCCCGCAAGGAAAGCCGTGTCCGCTAAACGGTTGACCAAAAAAGCCTTCATCGCCGCATTGGCTGCGCTAGGTCGTTGATACCAGAAGCCGATCAACAGATAGCTGCAAAGCCCCACGCCTTCCCAAAAAGCGTACAGAACCAACAGGTTGCTGGATATCACCAGCATGACCATCGAAAACACGAAGCCGCTCAATACGGTAAAGAATCTTGGGTAACCAGGGTCACCCTTCATGTAGCCTTGAGCGTAAACAGCAACCAGGAAAGAGATGCAGGTCACGACTGTCAATTGAACCAGGCCAACTCCATCCAGACGCGCGGAAATTGGAATGGTCACACCACCGACGCTCAACCAAGTGTATCCCTGCGTGACAACCGCGGTTGTGCCTCCCTCGCTGCCCAGGAGCGTCATTAAGCAAACTACGGCAGCGACCAACAGACCGATCCACGTCGGTAAGTGCGCTGATTCTCTGCCTCGCGACGAGAAGCAAAGGACCACGCCAACCAACATGGCCAGCAGCGGAGCGATAGGAATTAACCAAACTAAGTTCGACATTTTGCTAAATCTGCTCGTGTTCTATTCGTAGAGGGACCTAGGCTTTTTCGTTGGCAGCGCGAGTACCGACTTGAACTGTAGACTGGGCGTTGGGTGCTAAACCAGCAGGTGCCAAAGTCGGATAGTCGTGAATATCATCATCTTCAACTTCTGTTGACTCGGCCAACTTCGGAGGTTCGACTTCGTGCAGTTTGTCCCACTGACTAATGTCCAATGTTGACTTGCGTTTGTACAACGCAACAACCAAGGCCAAGCCAATCGCTGCTTCGCAACTGGCTACTGTCAAAATCAAGACAGCGAAGAGCTGTCCTTGCTGTAGACCAAGCCTGGAACCAAACGCAACAAAATTGATCGACACTGCAGCCAGCATAAGTTCGACAGCCAAGAACATCAGGATCATGTTCTTGCGAGTCAAAAAACCGATCAAGCCGAGCACAAACATGCCCGAAGAGAGCATCAGAATTTCGTTCAGTTGCAACATTACGAGTTACTCCCGTGAGGTGCGCGACCTTCAGCTCTTGTCTTGACCATCTCTTCGAACTTAGTCATGGAGTCACCTTTGGTTTCTTGAGCAATCACGATCGCAGCGATGGTAGCAACCAGCAGCAGCAAACCAGCCAGCTCCACAGTCCAGAGGTAATCCGAGTACATCAGCTTTCCCAAATCGGCGACTTTGCCAGAAGCCAACTCTTCAGTGGGAGCGATGTTCATGCTTCGAATTCCAGAGATCAACAAACCCAACAAACCACCACCTACAAAGCAGGCCACGATCGGACGATTGAGATTCACATCGTAGCTCTGTAGCTTGCTCCGCTGAGCAAACATCAGAACGAAAAGGAAGACGATGATCGTTGCACCTGCGTAAACAACCATCGTGGCCGCAGCCAAGAATGGCGAATTGCTCAGCACGAACAAAACGCAAGCCACCAACACGATCGCAGTGAAGCTGAGCGCGGAGTACACGGGCTGCTTGAAGGTGATGAACCCGATACCAAACAGCGTAAGTAATGCAGCAAATAGATAGATCATATCGATGTTTTCCTAACTCTTCGCCGGCTTGGATTGGTCGATCAGAATTTCCGACGCAGGTCCAAGAACTCCGCTCTTCGTACGCACTGGGTCTTTACCTGTTTGGCTTGTCTTGTCGAATACTTCTAGCAACTTTTCTTTGTCGTAGACCATCTCTTCTCGCGACAGCCCAGTCAAATCGTAAATGCTGGTCAGCTCAATCGCATCCACGGGGCAGGCTTGTTCGCACATGCCGCAGTAGATACAACGCAATTCGTCGATCTCGAACGAGGCAGGAAACTTGTCTCGATCTGCCCAGTTTGGATCGTCTTTGGGTGCCGGAGCGGCGTGAATGGTAATGCAGTTTGCTGGGCAAGCGGTTTGACACAAGAAGCAAGCCACGCACTTCACGCGTCCCTTACTATCCCGATTCAAACGATGTACGCCGCGATAGTTTGGCGGAATATCTGGCTCGACTTCTGGATACTCGCGAGTTTCATTCTTCTCGAATATGCGTCGAATGGTCGTGCCTACCCCAGCAGCAATGGCTGGAAGGTAAAGTGCATCCATGACGCTCAGCTTGGGAGCGCCGACCCATCGGACCGACTTCTTCGAACTTTTTTCAGTAGCGCTCGAAGAAGCAGCCGGTTGTGTAGTTGCATTGGATTCGTTGGTTGATTCGCTCATAGTTCAAATCCGCCGTGTAGTGGCTTAGTGGGATTCTCCAACTGCTGGCATATCGTTTTCAGCATCATCAAGCGTCGGAACGCGTTTCGATCGGGCACTGTCTTGAACCAATACGCTTGCGAAGCCAATCAAGATAATCGTTGCAACAGAAACAATCGCCATCCACCAGTGTGGCAGCCCAAGAGTCAAGACGATCACAAGGCCAAGTAGATTGGCAACGCCCATTGGAATCAAGCCTTTCCAAGCAAGATTCATCAATTGGTCGAAGCGGAATCGCGGCAGCGTCCATCGAAGCTGCATAATCAATCCGATCACTAGCGCTACCTTGGTTAGTAACACTAGCCATCGCAGCGCGTAACCACCGATCGATGCATCTAGATCGCCAGTCAATCCAGGAAAGTGCCAACCGCCAAAGAACAGAAGCACCGTTAGAAAACTGACAGTTCCAATGTGCGTGTACTCAGCCAGGAAGAAGAGCACGAACTTGATACCAGCGTATTCAGTGTGGAAACCACCAACCAATTCTTGTTCGCATTCGGCCAAGTCGAACGGCAAGCGGTTCGTTTCAGCCAAGGCTGCCACGAAGAAGATCAATCCAGCCAGAGGTTGCCACCAGATGTTCCAGCCGGCGATGCCTTCACCTTGGGATTGCACGATCGTTTCAATGTTCAGCGTTCCAGCGGCAGCCACAACGCCGATCACAGAAAGTCCAAGTGGGATCTCGTAGCTAATGAACTGCGCGCAAGAGCGAATCGCGCCGTAGAGACTGTACTTGTTATTCGAAGCCCATCCGCCAAGGATAATTCCATAGACTGACAAGCTGGAAATAGCCAGAAGGAACAGCAAGCCGATATCCAAACCGGGAGCAATGATTGCTCGGAAGCCTTCAACTGGCTCAGTCTTCGTTGGACCAAAAGGAACAACCGCGATTCCGAGCATCGCACAGATCAGACCAATCATCGGAGCCGTCAAATAGATCGGCTTGTTCACGTGATTGGGAACGACCTGTTCCTTGATGAACAGCTTGATACCGTCTGCAACAGCTTGGAATAAACCTGCCGGACCGACTCGGTTAGGCCCCGAGCGGTTTTGAATCCACGCAGCCAACTTGCGTTCGATGAACGTAAGGTAGAGACCTGCGATTGGAATCACTGTAAAGACGATACCCATCGCCACCAACAATGGCCACCAAATGTTCCAATCCATTACAGCACCTGTACCCCTTGTTCGCCAATTTCGCCGTTACCCAGGCCACGGAACTTCGCAATTCGCGTTGCCATCTCCGCACGAACAACTTGAGCATTAAACAGACCAGTGCGACTAGCCAAGTTCATCAAGATTCTGCCATCGGACCAAGCTTCACCTGGTGGTCGAATAGCCAATCGTTGTACTTGAGCTAAACCGCTGTGATTGACGACCGTACCCTCACGCTCGGCAAAGGCTGAACCTGGAAGGACGTAGTCAGCAATGTCAGTGAGCGGGCTGGAGAGGATGTCTTGGACGATCAACAGCTTTAGCTTGGACAATCGACTGACCGCATTGCTGTCCAACCAAGTCTCGGGATAACCACCCACAACATAAGCCGCTTCGAAATGCCCTTGATCGATCTGCGACAACGCCCAATCGAAGCTGCGAATCTGATCGTCATAGTGACTCAGCACCGCTTCGACGCCGCGCTTATTCGGACACTTTTCAGCTCGAATCGTAAACTTGATCGCGTCACCTTCAACAGCTTGGCCATTGGGACGCTTCGGATAATGATCGTCAGAACCAACAACGGGAACTGGACCAAGAGCAAAGGTGATGTGCTTATCAACTGAACGAAGGTAGCTACACAACAAGTAGGCTTCTTCGCAGGTCATGAACGGCGATAGGACTGCCAAGAACTTCTTCGCATGGCTCTTTGCAGCTTCGTTAATCGCGCCGCGTACTTGGATCAGAAAATCTGGCCATGGATCGATAAAGATCGGTTGACCTTCGCCCGTCGGAATGACTTTTCCATTGCCGATCTTGGTTGCGTCTTTTGAAGTAGCGTCTTTAACTGTTCCGTTCTCACTCGAACCATTGGTGCTCACACGTCCAACCCGAGGAGTGAGCAGGCGATTTTCGGCGTGAATGTACTTCCAACCAAATCGACCGTCGTCGCACATGAACGAGCCCTGCGCGAGCTCGTTCTCGCGGGGACGCAAGCGATAAACCTTATTCTCGTTCTGGTCGACGTGGATGCTGCATCCTGTACTACAACCTGAGCAAACGCTGTTGGCACTCTTCAGCCACCAGACACGCTTTTTGTAAAGGAAGTCCTTGCTACACAAAGCTCCAACAGGACACAAGTCAACGACGTTTCCAGCTAGCTTGTTGTTGCACGGTTGGTCAGGGAAGACATCGATCTCTTCCACGCTACCGCGATTGATGACTTGCAATTCAGCAGTACCGCTAATCTCGCGAGTGAACCGAACGCAACGCGTACACATGACGCATCGATCGGTGAACAGAGCGATTTGATCGCCGATGTGGTACTTGTCGATACGTTGAACCTTAGGTTCATCCAATCGACTTTCGGCTCGACCGTACTTGTAGGTGTAATCTTGCAAATAACATTCACCGGCTTGATCGCAGATCGAGCAATCCAGCGGGTGATTCAACAGCAGGTATTCAAGCGTCTGCTGTTGCGCTTGCTTTACTTTATCGGTTTGAGTCTTGACGATAGTGCCAGGCGAGCATGGCGTTTGGCAAGCCGGAACTAGACGAGGATTCATAACGACTGAGCCGTCGTCTTTTTTCGTTCCAGTTTCGACCAAGCACATTCGGCAACTGGCAACGACCGAAAGGTCGTGATGCCAGCAGTAGTGCGGAATCTCGACACCAGCCTTCTCCGCAGCTTGAATCAAGTTCTGCTTTGGATCGACTTCTACTTCAATGTCGTCAACTACTACTTTGCTGCCCACCGTGGGAGCTCCCTATCGTACGAATAGTCTTGTTATGTTTTGTGCGATTGCGTTTCCTACCGGCCATGATTGAGCAACCATGACCAGAGTTCAGAACGCGTCAATTAGTGAGCGGCAGCCATCTCGCGACCGGCGGTCTTCTTGCCACTCTTGATGTACTCTTCAAATTCTGGACGGAACTTCTGCAAGGCATTCTTGATCGGCCAAGCTGCACCGTCGGCTAGTCCACAAATGGTCGTGCCCGGCATGATGCCGATCGTCTTGGAGATATCCTCCAACTTTTGCAAGTCTTCCATGGTGCCGCGGCCTTCGCGCATCTTCTTGAGGATCTTAGCCGACCAAGCCGTACCTTCACGGCATGGAGTGCATTGGCCACAAGACTCGTGAGCGAAGAATCTGCAAGTGTTGTAAAGCACATCGACCATGCTGGTCTGATCATCGATAACGATGACCGCTGCCGTTCCTAAACCCAAGCAACCGACTTTGCCAGGACCGTTGAAGTCCAGCGGCGTGTCTAGTTCGTTGGCTGAAAGGAATCCCATGCTGATGCCGCCAGGAACGACAGCCTTAGCCTTGCGACCCTTCCACACACCACCGCCGTATTGATCGATCAAATTGCGAGCGGTGATACCCAAAGGCAATTCAACTAATCCTGGCTTGTTAACGTGACCGCTGATGCAGTACAGCTTTGGACCAAAACTTCCGCCATCGCGAGGATTGTTAGGATCGTTAGGCACGCCGATCGAGCGGAACCACTCGGTGCCTCGTTGAAGCACTTGAGTCACACAAGCCAGCGTCTCGACATTGTTCACAACAGTTGGACGTCGGAACGCTCCGGAGACTGCTGGGAATGGAGGCTTAATGCGCGGCCAAGCGCGCTTGCCTTCCAAGCTCTCGATCAAGCCAGTCTCTTCGCCGCAGATGTATGCACCAGCTCCGCGATGCAGATAGATGTCTAGCGAGTAGCCCGATCCCAGAATGTTCTTACCCAGGAGGTTGTTGTCGTACATCTCTTGAATAGCTTTTTCAAGAGTCCGATAACAGCGACCGTACTCGTAACGCAAGTAGAAATAAGCAGTGGTTGTCTTGGTCGCGTAACCAGCGATGACCACGCCTTCCAGTACTTGATGCGGATCAGCCTCGATCAAAACGCGATTGTTGAAAGTACCAGGCTCGCTTTCATCACCATTGATGCAAAGGTAGATTGGCCCTTCAACGTTCTTCGGAAGAAACGTCCACTTGGTACCTGTGCTGAAGCCCGCGCCGCCTCGACCGCGAAGCCCGGACGCGATCACAGTCTGCGTCACCTCTTCAGGCTTGAGCTGCAAAGCCTTTTTCAAACCTTCATAACCACCGTCGGCCATGTAAGTCTTGATGCTTGTGCTGTCGGGCTTGCCCAATCGGCCTAGCAATACTGGTTGATATTCTGAGCTCATCGTTAGCCTCCCTTTGCCAACTTGACGACATCATCGGCGCTAACATTCAACTGCAACTCGTCATCGATCAGAATGCAGGGCGCGCCATCGCAGGCACCCAAGCACTCTGCAAGTTCGATCGTCGCTGTTCCATCCGCGGTCATATCACCAGGGTGAATGTTCAGTCGCTCACATACATCCGCTAGCAGTTCGTCACCGCCTCGAAGCATGCAAGACAGACTGCGGCAGACCCAGATTCGCTTCTTGCCCAATGGCTTGTGGTCGTCGCGGAAGAAACCATAAAACGAGAGCGTGTCGGAGACTTGCGATGGAGCCAAATCCAACAGTTCGGCGACCTCTTTGATCGCTTCGTTAGGAACGCATCGCAATTGATCCTGCACCATATGACAAATGGGAAGAGTCAACGCTTGTTTGTTCGGGTATCGAGCGGCCAACTCAGTGACCTTGGCTCGAATGTTCTCAGGCAGTACGCTCATCGATCAAGCTCCGCTGCAATAATGTTCAGACTTCCTAGCACAGCTACGACGTCGCTCAGCATGCAGCCACGGATCAGTTGTGGGAACAGTGAAAAGTGAATCAACGATGGTGGACGAGTCCGAGCGCGATAGGCGCGGAAGTTACCGTCCGAAACCAAGTAGTACCCGAGTTCGCCGTTGGGCGATTCGGTCGCGGCATACATACTGCCCCGCGGTGGACTCAATTGTCGGTTGGGCATGATCGATTCGAAGTGATGGATCAAGCCTTCGATGCTTTGATAAACCTCTTGCTTCTCCGGCATGAACTCTTTGCCAGTGCCTTCCGCAAAGATCGGTCCGCTTGGAAGGCTTTCCACCGCTTGATGAATGATCTTCAGCGACTCTTGGATCTCTAACATGCGAACGATATATCGAGCGTAACAGTCGCCTTCGGTGCTACAGATCACGTCGAAATCAAGATCGCCATAAGCCAAGTAGGGCTCATCGCGTCGCAAGTCACGAGCGACTCCGCTGGCTCGAGCGACTGGACCAGTAGCCCCACCGCTAATCGCCTCTTCGCGACTGAGCTTTCCAATGCCTTGCGTTCTCTCGACAAAGATTCTGTTGCGCGATACCAATCGATCGATGTCGCGATAGTTACGATCAAAGTCGCGAAGGAAGTCGCGGATCATCTTGATCGCATCGTCGCAAAGATCGAACATCAACCCGCCGACTCGCGTGTAGCTGGTGTGGAAGCGTTGTCCGGTAGCACGCTCGCAGATTTCAAAAATCTTCTCGCGCTCGTTCGATGCGTACATGAACGAAGTAATACCGCCCAAGTCCAACACGCATGCGCCGATGCACAGCAAGTGATCGTGAATCCGCATCAACTCAGCGAAGATCGTGCGAATGTATTTGCAGCGTGGTGTGAGTTCGATGTCCAGCAGCTTCTCTACAGCGTGATGCCAAGCGATCTCGTTGGCCATCGGCGAAATGTAATTCATTCGATCAACGATGGTGACGTACTGATTGAAGTCCAAGACTTCGCCCAGCTTTTCGAATCCGCTATGCAGGAAGCCAATGTCTGGCTCGGCATCCACAACCTCTTCGCCATCCACCGTTAGCAACAATCGCAACGTGGTGTGCGTAGCTGGGTGCTGCGGACCAAAGTTCAGGGTCCACAAGCCTTCCTTGCGTCCAAAGTCATCAACATCGACATCGGTCAATTGAAGTGGCATGATGCAGTGGCCTAACTCTCAGCTCGCGTAATGACAGGAAAGTTGTGACGTTCGCCGCGTCCTTGAACCGGATAATCTTTGCGAAGCGGAAATGCGGCAAACAACTCAGGCAGCAACAAACGCTTCGGATTCGGATGGCCCTTGAAGGTGATTCCGAACATGTCGTAAACTTCGCGCTCCAGCCAATCGGCTGACTTGTAGAGGCTAGTCATCGAATCGACTTCAAGATCGGGCTCGTTCAGCATGACTGAAACAACCAGTCGCTCTCCGCTATCAACGTTAAGAAGGCAGTAGACAACTTCAAAGCGATCAGTTGCCCCTTCGTAATCCAACCAGTCCACGCCAGTGACATCAACCAACATGTCCATCGAACATTGGTCTCGTAGAGCACGCATTGTCTCAGTTAGATCTGCGGCCGGAACGACTACGCGATCTTGGTTCTTGAATTTGGTCCAAGTTCGCGTCTTGCCAGGAAGCAGCTTATCGAGATTTTCTTTGCACGACATTTAGTGCCTCGGGTTGTAAATTGGCAAACTGAGCTTCATGCGATCTTGGTTGCGAATTCTCGCGATCTCATCGGCTTCAAAAACGACAGGACCCTCAGGCGTTTCGCGCTTGGCGAATTCGGTGAAGTGCACAGTGCCGGTGTTTTGGATCTTGTCTTGAAGGTCCAAAAGTGCGCGGATCAGTTGCTCAGGCCGCGGAGGACATCCAGGAATGTACATGTCGACTGGAATGAAGCGATCGATGCCTTGAACGACCGAGTAGGTGTCAAACACGCCACCGGTGCAAGCACAGGCACCCATGGAGATGCACCACTTGGGCTCAGACATTTGTTGCCAAATGCGTTGGAGCACGGGAAGCATCTTCATCACTACGCGACCAGCCACGATCATCAGATCGCACTGGCGAGGCGAGAAGCGCATTACTTCCGAACCAAACCGTGACAAGTCGTGTCGACTTGACGATGCCGCCATCAGTTCGATACCGCAGCAAGCGGTTGCGAAAGGCATCGGCCACAAACTGTTCTTGCGAGCCCAACTGGCGGCCGCGTCCAATTTGGTCCACAAGACGCTATCGCCCAACTGTTTTAGTTGTTGCGCCATTGAAATACCCCTTTCCGCCAAGCGTATGCATAGGCCAAGACAACCGAGCCGATCAGCGATAACATCACTAGTAATTGAGCGATGCGACCATCGGCGCCGGACTGCGAGTCCAAGGATACTGCCCACGGGTAGATGTAAAGAAGTTCGACGTCAAACACGAGAAACAAAATTGCGATCAAGTAGAACTTGATGCTGAGCGGATTCCGCGTAGAACCCTGCGGATCCATACCCGATTCGTATGGCATATCCTTAACAGCCGTACGCTTGTGCGCGGCCACGATATGCGGTGCCAGGATGGTGACAACTGCGAAGCCAAGAACGGCTGCAAAGTAAATGAGGACTGGGGTGAACTCGGTCAATTCCAATTCCATTTCAGAAGTTAGTGAAATGTTTCACAAACTATTTGCCCATATAGTAGCGGCTAAATGTCGCTTTTGACAAGGTCTAACCAAAACGACCCTATTTACGAAGCCCGGCTTTCTGGGGGAATCGCGGCGTTTGCGGACGCGGAAATGCCCTTAAAAACGTTCAATGTCGTAGGATACGCCTGAACTTTTTTGAGAATTCATTCATTGGCCGTGTGTTGGGAGAGCTCAGGGCTGGCTGAATTAGGCTAATTGATACGAGATGCTGCCATTGGCAATACTGGCTTAGTGGGGCTCAGACGGCCCGTATCGCGGTGCGCTCGTCCGTCCGCCGCCCTATCCCAACCCGAAGCGTTAGTTTTGAAGTTGCCCTTTTTCTGGGGTTTCGGGCCGAAGGTCCAGCGATTTACCTAGCCCAGCCCAACGGGCTGGGTGATCAAGCCTGAGTAAGTTAAGGGCCAACGGCCCGCCGGTTT
>CAYWNG010000149.1:0-11392 GCA_964458685.1 uncultured Pirellulaceae bacterium | reverse complement strand
CGACCGCCCTTGGTTCGACCTTCACCACCACCGTGCGGGTGATCGATCGGGTTCATAGCTGTACCGCGAACGTGTGGGCGTCGGCCCTTCCAACGATTTCGTCCAGCCTTACCGATCACGATAGAGCTGTGATCACCGTTGCTACCCTTACCGATGGTCGCCCGGCAACCACCAGGTACACGGCGAATTTCACCGCTCGGCATCTGCAACTGAGCCCAATCTGCTTCACGAGCCATCAACACGGCTAGCGTACCAGCACTTCGGCAAAGCACAGCTCCACGACCTGGCTGCAATTCGATGCAGAAAACTTCAGTACCGGCAGGGATGTTCTTAAGTGGCAGGCAGTTTCCAATCTTCGCTGGAGCATCCGGACCATTGAGAACTGTATCACCAGCCTTCAAGCCGTCGGCTGCAACGACATAGCTCTTCGAACCGTCAGCGTATACCAGCAATGCAATTCGGCAGGATCGGTTTGGATCGTACTGAATCGAATCAACTTTCGCAGCGATCCCGTCCTTGTTTCGCTTGAAGTCGATGATTCTATATTGCTGCTTGTGTCCACCACCGCGGTGACGGCAGGTGATCTTGCCCTGGAAGTTTCGGCCACCCTTCTTTTTCTTGGGCAGCAACAAAGACTTCTCAGGCTTTGCACCCGGTGTCAACTCCGCAAAGTCGCTCACCGAAGCATTTCGCCGACCGGCGCTTGTTGGCTTGTAAACTCGAATTCCCATAATTCAGTCCCTGTTTTGCTCGGTGGCTTGGCTTAGAAGAAGTCAATGCGATGTTCGGCGTTCAACTTGACGATCGCCTTCTTCCAATTGCTTGTCTCACCTGCTCGATGTCGATAACGTCGAGTCTTACCTTTGCGATTCTGAGTCATTACCTTGTCAACTTTGACATTGAACAACTCTTCAACTGCCTTTCGCACATCCGTCTTGGTAGCCAAGGGATGGATCTCGAAAGCATAGTGATTGTGACGGGTAGCTTTGTGCATTCCCTTTTCAGTCACCAACGGTCGAATAATAACCTGGTGCGACTGAAGCTCGATTTTTGGTTTGTCTTGCGTACTGCTCATGATTCATTCCTAACCGCTTAAGCGGCTGACGTTGAATTTGCGGAAGACTTAATCAGCTCAAGGGCCGCCTTGGTGACCAACATACGGCGAGGCTGAAGGATGCACAAAGCGTTCAGGTCAGCCACTCGCGTAACTCCCACACCGGGAACATTGCGAGCACTCATGTAAACGTTCTTGTCATACTCGGCGGTCGCAACAATGGTCGTGGTTTCGCTCAAGCCCAAAGCCTTCAGTGTTGCCACGAATTCCTTGGTCTTTGGTGCGCCCATCTCCAACTTGTCGATCACCACTACTTCACCGTCTTGAATCTTACTTGCAATCGCCATGCGAGTCGCAGCGCGAACTGCCTTCTTTGGCATGCGATAGTAGAACGATCGTGGACGCAACTGCATTGCGTGTCCACCACCGCGTCGCTGCGGAGCTCGACGGCTACCAACCCGCGCGTTACCTGTACCCTTTTGTCGGTACAGCTTGCGAGTCGAACCGGAGACTTCACCACGACCCTTGGTACGCTTTGTACCCTGTCGCTTGTTAGCCAAATACATCACGATCGCATCGTGCAGCAACTGCTTGTTGATCTTTGGAGCGATGGTAGCAGGATCCACATCGATCTTGCCGACCTCAGCACCTTTTTGATCATAAACTGGCAATGTAACCATCTTACTATTCCACCCTGTTCAGGCTGAACGATTGTTTCTTAACCGACCTTGTTTGTCTCGCGAACTACAACATAGCCGCCGCGAGGACCAGGCACTGCACCATAAACCAACAACAGATTGTTCTCTGCGTCGATCTTGACCACTTCTAGATTGCGAGAAGTGGTTGTTGTGCCGCCGTAGCGACCAGCCATCTTCTTGCCTTTGAACGTACGACCTGGATAGGTGTTCATACTTGTACCACCAGCATGTCGATGGCACTTCTTAACGCCGTGCGTAGCTCGTTGACCCTTGAAATTATGACGCTTCATAACCCCCGAGTAACCGCGACCGCGAGAAATTCCAGTAACATCAACAGCCTTGACGCCTTCCAGAACAGTTGCGGTGACTTGTTCGCCAACTTGGCTAGCGGCAGGACCTCGCAACTCGCGAATGAATCGCTTCGGCTCACAATTAGCCTTTGATGGAGCCGCAACACCAGCGGAAGAAGACTTCGAAGATCGCTTGCTGCCGATCGAAGCCACATGACCACGCTCAGACTTACTGCACAGACGACGAGGCTTATCGAGAAAGCCTAGCTGCACAGCTTCATAACCATCACGCTCAACGGTGCGAACCTGTAGAACATGGCATGGGCCAACTTCTAGTACTGTCACAGGAACGGCAGTGCCGTCTTCCTGGAAAATCTGCGTTGTACCGACCTTCCGGCCGAGAATACCTTTTGCCATCGCTAATTTCCCGCTGAACGCTTGCTGACTGGGGACATGAACCTGCGGCTCAAACTACCCAACCAACTTCCGAAACATATAATTTTAAACTCGTAAAAGAACCGCACATCCATCACTAGCCGACGCTTGCCCAGAACACCACCACCATCAAGCGGCGCGATTCCAGATCCTGACGCCAACTCTCGATTATCGAGCAGTTGCCTTAATTTTGATATCAACCCCAGCAGGCAGGCTTAGCTTGTTCAAAGCCTCAATCGTCTTCGCAGTTGCCTGGCGAATGTCGATCAGCCGCTTATGGGTTCTAATCTCGAACTGCTGACGAGCCTTCTTGTCAATGTGAGGGCCCGACAACACAGTGTATCGCTCAATGCGAGTAGGCAACGGAATTGGTCCGTGGACCTCCGAGTGTGTGCGCTTCGCAGTATCTACGATCTCCTGTGCGCTTTGATCGAGCACTGTATGATCGTATGCTTCCATTCGGATTCGAATGACTTCGTGCGAACCTGACGACACAGCTACTTACCTCTTATTAGACATTGAACGACAACCCAGACCCAGAAGAATGCGGCTCAGATCTGAGCCACCTGTGGTCGAGGAAGGGCAAAGTCTAAGAGGCGTCGTGAAAGTCGTCAACGGCAAAAAATGATTCTCAACTGAGGATTTTTGATTGGCGCGTTATATCTCGCCAGAAAAGCCACTCACTTGCTTGACTTTTGCTGTCAAAAACTACCCAACCCGGGTCTTTGGGATAGCTGGTGCGTGCCTTGACGGAGCTTCATTAGTTGTTTTCCCGGTTGAAAATCGTCGTCTACCCGGTTTTCAACTGCGACGGGCTGGAATCTCATCGATTGTTGGGGTAGCTGAGCCACATTTGGCCGCTAGCCCACTTAAATTCAGTCCCTGCACAGTGTATCGAACCCTCCGTGTTGGCGGTTGTGGAAAAATAGTTCGGATTAAGCCAAACACTTCTGTCGATTCGTATCGGGATTCATTGCCCGTTTTGATACACTCGGCAGCCTTGTCGCTCTGTTCTGCTAGAGATTTTTGGGTTTATCTATGCGTGCTCGCCCTAGCTCAATTCCCCTGCTTGCCGCAATTGAGCACATTCGCTCCCCGCACCAATCCACCACGACAAACTCAGCAATAGGGGTGATCAGGCCAATTGGCGCAATAGCCGGACAGCCTTTATCCCTGTTGGCAATGGTCCTCTCCATTTCGCTTGTGTTGATCGAGCCGTTAAGTGCTCAGCAGTCTGAAGTCGCTCAGCAGTCTGAAGTCGCTCAGCAGTCTGAAGTCGCTCAGCAGCCCGAGGTGGCTCAGTCGTCTGAAGTCGCTCAGCTAGCTCAACGTCCCGATTTAGCTCAAGAGTCAGACAGTTCTGTCGTTCGCTGCGTGGAGAGAATCCACCAGGTTACCGCTGAGGAGATAACCAACGGCGTTCAAGTCGATATCGAGTGTATCGTCACATGCTATGAACCTGACTGGGCAATACTGTTCATTCATGATGGTCAAAACGGTGCGTACGCTGGAGCCCAACGCAGTCTTGCTCTCCAGCGCGGAGATCGAATTCGGCTGCGTGGGAAGCTCAACGAGTTTCGCGTGCCAGTGGATTGTAGCTACGAGGCATCGAACAACTCTCTCAATCTGCCACCTGCCAAACCGACCAGCTTCGAATGGCTTCAAGCAGGTCATGAGGATAGTCAATTCGTCGAGATCGAAGGCCAGCTTATCGGAATCGACCGCGACAATCATCAAACGACATTGGAAATGCGCAGTGAGTCGGCGGGGCGATTTCGAGGCATGATCCATAAATCAAAGGTCGATGAGAAAGAGTTGCGCACGCTGCTTGGGCAAAAGCTACGACTCCGTGGAATAGTCGGCGCAAGGTTTGACGAATTGGGACGTTGGTCGGGCTTTCAGATATGGCTCAGCGTTACGGATAACTTCCAGCCAGTTCAAACTGGTGGCACTTTCGAAGTCCCGCTGCTGCCGATGGCTGAGCTTACCGCCGAACGCATTATCGCGACCAAGTCGAACTACTTTCGAACATCGGGGATTGTTAGCTACCAACTTTCTCCAAGCTTGGTCCTAATGCAGTCGGGCTGCGACCAGCTAATTGTGGAGCTACAAAAGCCGAAGGCAGTGCCCCTGGATGAGGCTCACGAAGTGACTGGTACGCTCGACACCAGTATTGCGCCGCCGATCCTACGAATGGCCGAGCTATCACCGTCCAGCGAGCTGATTGCGATTCAGAATCTGTCGACCCAACATAGTATTGAAGAACTAATCGCTGGCGACTTCAGCGGCCAAATTGTCCGTACTGGGGGCACCTTCTACGGTCACTTCCAATTGAAGGACCAAAGTGGTTTCTTGATGAAATCCAAAGACAATCTGATTCCGGTCTTCTTGAACGGCGAGTCGCTTGGAGCGGTTGAGGCGGGAACTCATATTCAAGTCGAGGGAGTATGGATTCAGCAGAAGTCTCTAATCGGGTTCGACTATGGTTCATGCGCTTTACATGCTAGTCGGGATGGCGTCCAGCTTGGAACTCAAGTTCCTTGGATGTTGCTTGGCTTTTTCGGGATCTTTGCACTAATCACAAGCGCTTCAAGCATTTGGGCGGTCACACTTCGCAAACAAGTCCATCGCAAGACCGAGCAATTCCTGAACTCTGTCGCTCTGCAGCGCAAGACGGAAGAGCGTTACGCCAGTATCTTTATCAACGCGCGCGTGATGGTACTGTCCACCGATGAACGCGGTATCATCACCACGATCAACCCTGCAGCTTCGCGAGTCTGCGGAGTTGCCGAGTCTGCGCTGTTGGGCGTTCACGTAACGAGCTTGGTAGCTGGAGATTCGGTCAGCGTTTTGGAAGAGCTGCTCAAGTCCGTCGCAACGTCGGACCAGATTGCCACTTGCCAAGTAAAGCTCATTAACGCCGAGTCTGGGGAAGTACCGCAAGAGGTTAGCTGCTGGGCGACACATTCCGATGGGCAGACTCAATTCCAACTGATCTGGCACGACATCTCTGATCGACTGCGAGTCGAAAAGCAGCGAATGGAGGTCGAGCAACGAATGCTCTCCGTTCAAAAAATGGAGAGCCTTGGCGCGCTGGCAGGTGGCATCGCGCATGACTTCAACAATCTCTTGACTGTCATCTCTGGAAACGCATCGCTCCTATCAGAAGCATCGCTTGCCAACGAGCAACTTGGGCAGGTCGAGGGCATTCACGCTGCCACCTCTCGCGCCGCCGAACTGACGCAGCAGATGTTGGCCTACGCAGGCCAAGGTCACTTTGACATTCGAGTAGTTGATTTGTCGCACTTGATTAGTGAAATGACACCGCTCATCAAAGCCTCCGTTCCTAAAGGCATTGAAGTACAACTGGACCTGCAAAGCAACTTGCCCGGCGTAAAAGCTGACGCCACGCAACTCAAGCAAGTCTTGATGAACCTTGTTTGCAATGCCTCAGAGGCGATCGCTGACCGCGGTGGCCATATCCAGATTCGCTCCTCGAGAGCCACCGTAGCTCAAGACGAATCTTCAGGGAAGAAACTGATCAACTTCTTACGCAATGATCATGAAACAACTTCTGCGGAACTGGTCTGCTTAGAAGTCATAGACAATGGCTGCGGGATTGACGAGTCTTTGTTGGGCAACATCTTTGATCCATTCTTCTCGACAAAGTTCTCTGGAAGAGGGCTGGGCTTGTCTACGGTGGTTGGCATTATCCGAGGACACCACGGTTGCTTGGAAGTTGAATCGAAGAAAGGCATGGGGACCAGCTTCCGAATCTATTTCCCGTCGTGTACTGAGCCTGTTTCTTCGGTTCCATCGCCACACTTCAAGCCTGTTCGTCGTCCCTCCGAAGCCCGTGTCATCGTTGTAGATGACGAGCCATCGGTGCTGAAAGTTATCTCCAAGACATTGGAGTTTGCGGGTATGCAAGTAACGGCATGCCAAAGCGGCGAAGAAGCTCTCAACATTTTGCGCACATCAGCAGACGACTTCGATTGCTTGATCACCGATCAAACGATGCCAGCTATGAGCGGTGCGGAACTCTGCCAGCATGCCAAGCGACTACGACAAGACCTTCCAGTAATCCTCTGCAGCGGTTACAGCGTTGACCTCGTCCTGAAGGAATATCAGTCGCAAGGCATTTCTGCCGTACTTCAAAAACCGTTTCGCTCCAATGAGCTCATCGAATTGGTTTCTGGAACCCTGATCAACAACAGCAAAGCAGGGTGTGTTGAATAGAGATCGAATACCGAGCTTTCAGAGAAGCAAGTGCCATACGAGATGCAATGCGTCGTCCTCTCTAGGTTGTCGCCGAGTGATTCAACAACGCGGCCTCAATGACTAAGCCAGGCCCAAAGCCCAACAAGACTGTCAGGCCTTTTCGCGACTTCTGCATTTGCTCTTTTAGAATAAAAAATACTGTCGGCGAACTCATGTTCCCGTAGTTGGCTAAGGTCTGCCAAGAGCCTGCCATCGCCGAATCTTGCAAGTCCAGCGACGCTTGGACGGCTTCAAGAATTTTCGGTCCTCCCGGATGCACGGCCCAATGCGATACATCTTCCAGCTTGTATCCGTTCAATTGCAACCAGCCTTCCATCCACTCTCGCAGATACTGCTTGATCAATCGGGGAATCTGCTTAGTCATGGTCATGCTAAAACCGTGATCACCGATTATCCAGCCCATCTCGCGTTCCGAGTTGGCCACCAACTGCGACCCCGATGCCACGACTGAAGAGCCCTCAATTCGCTGACTGACCAGCATTGCTACAGCACCATCGGCGAACAGCGCATTGGCGATTACTTTACTGGGCTCAGCGCCGTAGTAGTAATGTAGGCTGCATAACTCCACAGCAACCAGCAGAACAATTGCTTCAGGGTTGGCTTCACTGATCGCTTTGGCCATACGAAGGCCATTAAGCGCTCCATGGCATCCCATGAAGCCCACATTGGTTCGCTCGACACCATGCGATAAAGCTAACTCACGAATGAGCAAGACGTCGATTCCCGGAGCTTGGAATCCAGTGCAGGATACGGTGACCAAGTGAGTAACATCTCTCCCGGCAATTTGCGCAGCATCGAGCGACTTTCGAGCAGCCTTCAAGGCTAACGGCCCAGCTTCCTGAGTGTAGATCGCCATCCGCTGGGCTGTGGTCGGCCCGCCTTCTTGCCCCGGCAAAAACGGAGATTGCGATATTCGTGTGCCTTGCAATACGTCATCTACAACGGCACGCCCTAAGACTTGATAACGCTGCTTCACACCACAGTTCTCATAAACGCTTGGCAGCCAGTCCGGACTGGTCATGTACGGACCACACAGCGTATGGGCAATCTTCAGCGATTCATGCGATGGGACGCAAGTCTCTGGTACAGCCGTTTCAATAAAGTTCAGATTGACACTCATTCGATGACCCCTGCGATACCTTGTGTTGGACGACTGAGTTGCCGCAAAACCGGCCGAGCTATGCCAGGGAATCGTTTCAGTCCGGTGACTAGCCCTTGAGATAACCTTGGCGATCGCAAAACTCGCGAGAGTAGGCGGCAAAGCCATTGGCGACGCGCGATCTTGCGCTGATGCAAGCGGCTCCAAACTTGACTCAGCTCAGGATGCCAACTGACGACTGCCTGTTGCACAACTGGCGCAAGTTCGATCGCACCGTTCATGGCCCAAGCCATGCCTTCTCCGGTGAAGGGTTCCACATAGCCCGCCGCGTCACCGACTGCGAACCAACGCTCACCAGCAATTTCTGTTGGACGTCGAGTCAGAAGCGGTGTTCCCTTCCAATCCGCAGCAGCAAGTTCTGTAGTCTCGGTAATCCCCGACTGATGAAGTATGTCACAGACTGCGTTGGCAATCGTGCCTTGAGCCTTCAAAAAATCCACATCCAGTGCGGCAGCTAAATCGTACTGCCCATCTTCCACGCAGACTCCGCCAACATAGCCTCCACGGCCGACCACCATCATCAGACCATCGTAGGCCATACTCTGCGGGGCTCGCGGCAGAATTGCTCCAACTCCTAACCGAGAATCTCTCGCAATCGTCCCCTCTTTCAATCCGTGAGCGACTACAACAATCTTCGCAGCGATCGATGCATTGTACGACTTCGAATGCAACTGAACATGACGAAACTCGCCAGCCACCTCTCCCATCGTAGCCCTCTGTCCAGGCAAGAATGTCACGCCAGCCATTTGCGACTGTTCAATAAGCGCTAAGTCAAAGCGCGTTCGAGAGACGCTCCAATTGTTTTGGAAGGTCAACTCAGCACCTCGGTTACCGCAGCGCAATTGCATTCGCTCGACCGGCTTCGCGCCGATACTCTTTGGCAGATCACCCAAGCCGCACTGCTGCAATGCGGCCATTGCGTTTCCGTTTAAGCAGCCGCCGCAAACCTTGCGACGAGGGAATTCGGATTGATCCAGCAATGCTACCGATAATCCACTTCGAGCCAGCACCAAAGCCAACACACTACCCGCAGGTCCTGCGCCAATAATCGCCACATCGTAGACTGAACGATCCTGAGAAGTCATCTTGGACGCCTCCAAGTCATCAGCCATCGAGCGGGAAATCGAGCCTGCACCGCTGCATTTTTAAGCCCGGCCTGCTTAGCCAAGTCTAGGAGTTCGGACTTGGTAAACGCCGCAAGCACAGACACTGGGCCATCAAAATGAACAACCGCCGAACGACTCAACAGCCGCGTTGCGACGAATACCGCTCCGTAATTCCACCAACTCCGCGAAAGGTCATTCACCAAGATCATTCTTGAAGTGGCTTGCGCAATCTTTGCCAACAGCTTTACGATCTGTTCATTGGAGAGATGATGCAAAAAGAGAGACACGGTAATCACATCAAAGCCAGCGGGAATCGGATCTTCAAGTGCATCCAATCGGAAAAAATCAATCGCGACCTGAGCATTCGCAGCCTCTTGAACCGCCGTTTCCAGAGCTGTACTGCTGCAATCACATGCAGAAAAATGAATGGGCAGACCAGCAGCTTGAGCTCGCCGAGCTAATCGTATCGGTAAATCGCCCGATCCTGTGGCAATGTCTAGAACTCGCAATGGTTGTGGCGCAATTTGGCGAGCCTCGGCTTGCAGATGTTGCCATAAACCAACATCTCCTCGCGACCAACGATTCAGTCTAGCCAATCCCGCCAAAGCAACTTTGTGCTCGTCGGGTGGTATTCGAGGATCATCCATCCGTTCGGAAGTAAGCTGTCTAGTTTTCACAAACATCCTAACCGGAGGAAGACGCAGCCGCGTAACTTAGCGTAAACCATCGATGGCCAAACTAACGACACCGCCTTCATTTCTCGGCCAAATTCTGAAAGAAATATCCTAAGCAACGTTATGTTGTCTCTCAATTCGACTTCGTTTCGCGCGCAGTGGCTTCGACGAAGCCTGTTTATTTCGTGCTCAGTTTACGTTTTTTTCGGAGTCGTACTTGAAACGGCAGCCACCACAACCAAGCGCCTGTTAACCACAGCGAAAGCAGGAGAAGGCCGCTGGGCAGGAAAATGCCAAGCTTGGCCCAGTCCGAAAAGAAGCTTCCGTCGTGCAAACTTTCGATCCAATCGCTGCGACGGTAGGCACTGGACAGGAGTTCTCCATTGCCCAAATCGACTTGCAGTTCCCAGTGATTCTTGCACTGTACCTTGACGATGCCTTTCTTCGGCTGAACATCCAATCGCACGATATCAGCCCACGAACCAACCTCCGCTTCCGGCACCGTCTTTGCAACTGACAAAATGGCGTCAAAGCTGATTTCGGGTTGGCTGACCGATCCCGATCGCGTCGGCGGCTGAACCCAAGTGAGCTGTTTCTTTACTTGCAGCAACAGTCCAGTAACGATGACCAAAAGCAAGGGAAGAGCACATGCCACGGCTCCCCAACGATGCAGCTTGCGCATCCATCGATTCATTCGATTCGCCTCTCATGCTGAAGTAATCCGTTTGAAAAAAATCTCGCCCGGCAACAGTTTTTTCTATTTGATATCTCGATCACGGGGGAGAGAATATCGCTGAGGTTCGTAGTTTACCAAGGCCCCGCGAATAATTTCTGAAAAAATACACGGCTAGCGTGTGATTCTCTCCCGCAGCGGTACTAATTAGACAAAGGAAGAAACCGATGTCACCGCTCGAAACTCGTCTAAGCCTAATTGTCAAGCTGAAGAACCAGCAGAGCGAAGCGGCTTGGCGAGACTTTGTCGTGACCTACGAGCTGTTCCTCCATCAGTTGGCTCGTCGCCAAGGCGTCCCCGAGCAACACATTCCCGACGTTACTCAGCAGGTCCTATTGGCCATCGCCAAGTCGATCGAGCAGTGGGAAAGCGACGGCACGGATGCTTCGTTCCGACGTTGGCTGACTACCGTTGCCAGAAACGTCGCGATTCGATTCATGAGTCGCGAACGCAAGCAGATCGGAGCCGTGGGAGGAACCGATTGGGTCGCTTTGCTCGAAAATGTGGCTCACCCTCCAAGCGAAGACGTCCTGCAGAAATACCAACATGAACTGATCGTCTGGGCCGCTGGGCAGATACGACAAGAGTTTCTTGAAACCAGTTGGCGAGCCTTTTGGGCCACCGTAATCGATGGTCGTCCAGTCGATGAGGTCGCCAAGGAGCTGGGTGTGACTGCGGGTAGTATCTACATGTCGCGAAGTCGCATTATGTCGCGTATCAAACTCAAGGTCCAAGAGATTGACATCGAGTAACCAAGACTTTGCCGCAACTTAAATCGACTTAATTGCTCCTTTGACTCAATCAATCCCGTGTAGCCTTACTGCACAGCCTACTATGCAACCATCCATTACCTGCAACCTCGACCTCCTTCAGCAATCGCTCGGCGATCAACTGTCTGAAGTCCAAGAAGAGCAGTTGGCGCAACATCTCAGCCAATGCGAGAGCTGTCGTAAGAAATTGGA
>CAYWNG010000148.1:0-11425 GCA_964458685.1 uncultured Pirellulaceae bacterium | reverse complement strand
CCAGCCGGATTCGACGTCTGATTTCTTTCACTCACATCCCACAATTTTGGCATAGATCGTCTATTACGCGCTATCAACGGAAGCGAGCAGAGCGTAAAAAACGCCGTCACATCTGCTGCCCATGACTTAGAACGGGCCGCCGATGAAGTCCCTGATGCGGCCATCCAACTTAAAGGGCTTACCAAAAGTGCGATATAAGCCAACAGGAGGTTTAGACGCAGTGAATAAACAAAGAATAATAGACGAGTGTAACCGACTGGTTGACAGCGGTCAGAATCGGGAGTGTATCGAGTTGCTGACAGAAGCAATCGCGAACAATCCAGAAGAGTCACAATATTACGGTTATCGAGGTTCAATACTATCTAGCGCCGGAAAACATCTGGAGGCGCTCGATGACTTCCGTAATTCCGTTCAAATTGATCCACACTACGAGCTGGGATATATTTCCCAGTGTAATGAATATCGTTTCTTGGGGCTTGATGTTGAAGCTTTGGAGTCTATCAAGAAAGCCTACGAATTGAACTCGAACGATCCGTTGATTGCACGAATTCTTGCGCAGTGCCTTATTCGTGATGGTCAGTATCTACAGTCTCGAGACGTCTTGGAGCGGGCGATTGTCGTAGCACCAAAAGACGCAGACTTATGGTCGGGGTTGGCTCACACTTACGAAAAGCTTGAATTGTTTAGTGAAAGTGTAGAAGCACAAAAGCGGGCTTGTGAATTTGAACCCGACGATGCATTTGAGTTTGTTATGCTCGTTCATAGATTTATCAAGCTGAACGATTTCACTTCTGCGCGAGATGCACTTCGAATTGCAACTGAGAAACTGCAAGTACCTGAAGCCGAACAATTGTCCGCCCCCGGCGAAGAACTGTTCGAGTTATGCAAACGTCAGATTGAGAACGCGCCGTCCTGCCAGTGACTCCTGGAAACGGGGGACGCCATTCGTTGGAATGTTTGTGAGCAGTGGTGTCTCCACGAACTTGAGTCAACTCGCAAAGTTACGGCAAATGTTACAAGAGTGGATAACGGATTCGGAGATGAGCAGATGTCGGACGAGCAATGAAATCGTCTTAAGTCGTCCATGACGATTTGGCAGACCATACACGGAACAGTAACCGAACACAGCCCCTTTAGTGTGTATCTTCAAATCGAAGGAAAGGGGCAGACCATTGCCGAGCGAATCGTCATGGGAAGCCTTCAGTTGCATAGCTAAGGACGATTCGATCGTTGCCCGTGTGCTTTGCCTACATCGGCACCAGGCAATCGGGCGTTTCCTGACGGACTTCAAATTCTGCCGAATGGACCGCTAGGCCACTACAGGCCACTATGTTGTAGCAGTGGCCGAAACGCACAGGTTCGTTCCAAAGAGTTGCGTAGCTTTGTTCTTGAAACCTCATAAACAAAAACAGCCAGCTTGGTAAAGCTGGCTGCTCAATGTCTTTTATGAAGAACTCACTACTGCATCGGATTCGCAGGTGGATCTGGCAGAATCGTCTTCAGTTCGATGACGTCCCGATAGGCGTCCGCATCCATCAATGTAAAGCCCAAGAACAACGCTACGAAAATGAACGATCCCAGGAAGAGAATCGCGTTTAGGGGCTTGTCATGGATCATGTGCATGAAGAACAAAACCACCAGCGTCGCCTTGATCGTAGCAATGATCAGCGACGCAATAAGTTCGACATTCCCCAAGTCCATCGAAGCCTGAGCGACTGTAACAACGGTGAGCACAATCAGCGCCAAAAAGACTGCGATGAGCTGCCAGACTGGCGTTGGGTGCGAGAATCCGTGATGCCCTTTGGCATCGTGTGATGTTGCGTCGTGTGATGTTGCGGAATGTGCCATAGTTCTATTTTCAATAATGCGACTGTCGCAAACTTGTGTTAACGGATGTTTTTCTTAGCGGATGAGATAGAGCAAGGGGAACAAGTAAATCCAAATCAAGTCCACCAAGTGCCAGTACAACCCGACATAGTCGACGGGGCCGAAATACTGATCGTGGAAGACATCTTGCGAAGCTCTAACCAGTAGCCAAGTAAGCACTATCATACCGCCAAGGATGTGGACAGCGTGAACACCAGTCATGCAGTAATAAATACTAAAGAACAGTCCTGCTCCACCCTTCTGATCAATCTGTTCAATGCTGGGAGCTCCAATCTTGGTCTGACTTCCGGTGGAGACCAACTTCGCCTTCTCGGATGCTTCACCACCCGCATTGTCAGCCGAAGCCGTAGCATGCGTGTGATCGACCTCTTTAGCAGATGCATGTTTGCCACCGTGTTCAGCCGCATGCGCCGCCGCCTCGGCCTCTTCAGCAGCTTGGAATACACGACCGATCCCAATACCTCCAAAAAAGGCCAAAGCCGTTACCAACATCGCGCCAGCGACCTCGATCTTTCGACGCTCCTGGTTCTTCAAAGTTGAAAAGAACCAAGCTGCGAATCCAACGGTGATTAGTCCGGGGATGATGCACAACTTGGTGAGCCAAGTCATGTGAGCCTGACCTGCCAACTCCTTCAGAGGCTCCCAGGCATGATGCTCTGGCGTCTGAGCGTACTGAGAAAGGTAGAAGTGAGCGGGCAGTAAGCCCATGTCCCACTTGTGCGTGTACTCGACAGCCTTGACGCCCAAGAAGATCGATGCGCAAATCAAGGTCAAAGCCAAGCACAGTACCAATCCACCACGCTGTTTGAGTTGTGCACAACGCACACCCCAAGCCATCGTCAGACTACTGAACAACAAAACGCCAGTGTTGAATGCGCCCAGCTTCGTGTTTAAGAACGTACTTGCGAAGGTGAACACTTCGGGGTTACGACTGCGGTACAAAGCGTACGCGCAGAACATACCGCTGAAGAACAACACTTCGGTCACTAGGAATATCCAAATCCCAAGCTTGCCTGCATCAAACTGTTGTTCAGGGTCGTCAAAATGGTGAGCCAGGAACGATGGATGATCGTGTCCGTGATCGGCTGCGTGATCGTGAGACATGGCTAGTTTTTCTATACGTGAACTTGGTCAGGTTGTTGCGGAACGGTGGAAGGCTTAGGACGAACATACTCCCAACCCTTTTCGCCACGGTAGGTCAACGGCTTGTAATTGTATGGATCGTTAACTTCAGGTGCCGAATGGAAGTTGTAGTATGGAGGCGGAGAGGAACATTGCCACTCCAGAGTTGCACCGCCCCACGGATTGTCAGGAGCTTGCTTGCCTCGGAGCAACGAGTGTACCAAGACGCCCAGAGCAATGAAGAGCCCCACCCCTAGTGTGAATGCTCCGTAGGTGGACCACTCGTGGAACACCGTGAACTGAGGATCGTAAGTCGCATAGCGTCGAGGCATCCCGCGGCTGCCCATTACGAACTGCGGCAAAAAGGTCATGTTGAAGCCGATGAAGACCACCAAGCAGGAGATGTTGCCCCAAAAATCGTTGAACATCTTGCCAGTCATCTTGGGCCACCAGTGGAATACGCCACCAAGGAAGGCAACCATCGTTCCACCCATCATCACATAGTGGAAGTGAGCAACCACGAAGTAGGTATCGTGCAATGGTCGGTCGGTTGATAGCGTTCCCAGCCAAAGTCCTGTTAGACCACCGATAGTGAACAAAAAGATAAAGTTCAGCGCATAGCACATTGGCGTGTTCAGTTGAACTGTGCCTTTGTACATCGTCGCCAACCAATTAAACACTTTGATCGCTGATGGGATAGACACGGAGAACGTCAAGGCGGAGAACACAATCACAGTCACGTTGGCCATGCCAGAAGTGAACATGTGGTGGCCCCAAACCAGGAAGCCGAACAAGGCGATCGCAACCGAACTGTAAGCGATGAAGCGATAGCCGAAAATGCCCTTGTGGCTGTGCACGCTCATCAATTCAGAGATGATACCCATCCCCGGCAGAATCATGATGTACACGGCTGGGTGCGAATAGAACCAGAAGAAGTGCTGGAACGTTACAGGGTCGCCATTGAACTTCGGATCGAAAATTCCGATACCAATCACTCGCTCGGCCGCCAACAACAGCACCGTAATACCCAAAACAGGCGTTGCCAGCACTTGGATAATCGACGTCGAGTAAGTCGCCCAAAGGAACAAAGGCATACGGAACCAAGTCATCCCGGGTGGACGCATGGTGTTGATCGTAACGATAAAGTTCAGCCCGGTGAAAATCGAGCTAAAACCTAAGATGAACACACCAAGCGTTGCCGCAACAACCGGACCCGTAGTCTGCGTACTGTACGGCGTGTAGAACGTCCATCCAGTATCTAGCCCAGTGGAAAGTAGAGCTACCAAGAAGAAGATCGCTCCGATCACCCACAGGTAGAAACTACCTAAGTTCAATCGCGGGAAAGCAACGTCCTTGGCTCCCAGCATGACTGGAACCAAGAAGTTACCCAATGCCGCAGGAACGCTGGGGATGATGAACAAGAACACCATCACCGCTCCATGGAGCGTGAAGACTTGGTTGTACTGTTTGTTCGTCAGGAACCAATTTTCTGGATCCGCCAGTTCGGCTCGCAAAATCAATGCAAGAATTCCACCTAGCAAGAACGCACCCATGACGCCCACAAGGTACATCATGCCAATTCGCTTGTGGTCCAACGTAAGAGCCCAACTCAGGAAGCCCTTGGTGTTGAACAGGTAATTGTCGTTTGCGTTTTGCGTTTGTACTGTCGCACTGCCGCTCATCGCTTCACCCTTTGATGTTTTGAAAAATCTACGTGTATCTTTGTGTATCTTTATGCCAGCAGCATCTCATCTGCCGGCAGTGTCATTCAATTGTTAATTCGTCTTGGCCGCACCATCACCCGTGGGTGCTGGCGTTTCCGGTGGAGGTACAGCGTTTTCCTCTTCTGGAGTAAGTTTGCCATCTTCCAGAGCCTTGATGAACGCTGTGATTGCAGCTAATTCTTTCGCCTTGAATCGGCCTTTGTAGCTAGGCATCAGGGCCGCTTTGGCAAACTCTGCCTTCATCTTCGCTTGAGGATTCTCAATCGACTCTTGCACATACTGTTCGTCGAACTTGACGGTCGTACCCGAAATCGAATCCTTCACATCCTTGCCCCACGAGCCCGCAAAGCTTGGACCGATCAGCACCTTGCCATCCTCGATCGAGTGACAGCCTTTGCAACCGCGTCGCTCATACAACTGTTTACCGTGAGCTACAGGAGCATCTGGAGCTTTGTTCAGCTCAACCAACTTGTCTTCGTAGCTCTTCTGATTGTGTACGACTACCTTTGCTCGCATGATACTGTGATCGTCTCCACAATACTCTGTGCAGTAGAGCGGAAACTCACCTTCAAGGATTGGCTCGAACCACAGAGTCGTTACCCGACCTGGAACGACGTCAGCCTTGGTACGGAAAGCAGGAACGAAGAAGCAGTGAAGTACGTCATCCGATCGCATCAAAAGACGAATAGCCTTGTTGACGGGAATGTGTAATTCGTTGCTCTCCGCACCGTTGGGATACTGAAACGACCAGCTCCACTTCCTAGCGGTCACGTTGATATCGATAGTCTCCGTCGGCGGAGTCACCATATCCATGTAACCGTCCACGCCGCGGGCGAAGATCCAACAGACAACTAGGGTCGGAATAACTGTCCAAGTGATCTCAAGAGCGTTGTTGTGCAAGGCTGTTGAATCGCCTTGATACCCCGGCCGACGACGATACTTGATGGCGAACAACAC
This sequence comes from uncultured Pirellulaceae bacterium, assembly GCA_964458685.1. GTDB lineage: Bacteria > Planctomycetota > Planctomycetia > Pirellulales > Pirellulaceae > Aureliella. The sequence goes on along the minus strand of CAYWNG010000148.1, from coordinate 5,735 downwards.
CATCGCACCGACGACGATAACGAAGAAGAAGGTCGAGATCCAAAGGATCGCCATGTACAGAAAGTCAGTCTCTTCTGCGAATGTCGATCCAGCTTCGGCAAACCAGAAGCTGCCTTTGTGCTCGGCTAGTAGTAGCGGAAACATGGAAGTGTTCATCTGCAATTACTCGAAAGCTTTTGACCGGCCAAAACTGCCGGATGGTTATATTCTAGGTGTTTGAATTTGAATTGTCGTCTGCAATTGGCTCGGTGGGCAACTTTGCCGCATCCGCGGGCTTGCTTTTTCCGAACCAAAAAGGCGCCAGAAATCCTGCCATCACTACGGCAAAAGACGTAAAGCCTATCGCCATGATTTTCTTTGCGTCTGCCGAATACCGGTTCTTTTCCGCATCGTACGAATAACAAAACTGGATAAACGTCTCCGCCAAGCTTCTGGTCAACTTGCCTTCACCGGCTTCGGCGACCGCCAACTTGAACTGATCGGGTTCAACCCCCAAATCCGCCAAGTAGCGGCATACTCGCCCTTCCGAACTGATGAAGTAAAGCACTGCTGGATGGTTAAATCGATTGTTCTCTTTATCGTAAGTGTAGTAGTAGCCCAACGACTTCGCCAAAGCAGTGATTTCAGGTTGCTTGCCAACCAGAAAATGCCAATTTGCTTCAGCATCTGTGTCACGAAGCAAAGTGGTATACTTCGCCTTCGTTCGGGATGCTTTGTCAGTATCCTCACGCGGGTCAATACTTACCGTAACGATCTCGTAGTTTTCACCTAGGCCCTGACCGTCCATTCGACGAAGCGTTTCGACCAGGTTCTCAAGCTGTGCAATGCAAAGCCCAGGGCAGTCGCTGTAGTTAAGTGTCATAACTACGGTCTTACCTGGCTTAAAGTACCTCTCCAGCTTGACTACCTTGCCAGCATCGTCCTTGAACAACAGTTCCTTTGGGACGAACTCGCCAACTTTGTCTTCAACCCTCACCTTAGAACCCAACCCGGTAATCTCATCGCCTTGCGAAATCACATCGCTCTGTTGTGCAACTGCGGGTGCAGCACACAAAAAGCAGTGCAGAAATAGCACGCCTGACAGAGCTAATGAAGTCTTAAGAGCGGTGGTCATGGTAGTTCTAAGTCTTAGGCTGAGTGCTAAGTTCCTTACCAATAAGTTGTTGTGCCTTCTCAATCGGTAGTACGATTCGATCGGTTGGTTTGTCGCCTTCTTTTGCAGGTGGATCCTGTACAGTTCCAGCCTTAGTAAGTACTGCCTTTTGATCTGCAATCTCTTGATCGGAAACGCTGTATTTAGCTGTTCGGGTTCTTTTCTCTTCCGAGAACGACTGCCAAGTGTAGGAAAGAGCTCGACCAGCCAGGATCAGTACAACCAAAACAATGGAACTGATTACTGTGGTTAAAGCAATGGATTTTGTGTCTAGATCGTCGTAGCGAGCCATGATTCTCTCTTTTCTAGTCCGTCCTAGGGAAGGTTGTGATACGCCAGCGAATCGGGCAGCCAAGGATCCTTAATCGCCACAACGGGGGTCTCTCCAACTCGCCACAAGAACAGCGAAATGAATACCAATACCATTCCGATCCAGCACAGAGCGTGGCCCAAAATCAACATCAGGGATACGCCACCAACGTTTGGCATGATCAAAAAGGTCATATCCAACCAGTGAACAACCAGAATGAAGCATGCCCAAAAAGCCATCAATCCGGGACGTCGTCGCACGTGTCGCGAAACTGTCCCCAGGAAAGGAACCGCAAAATGCGTCGCAATTAACAGCAATCCCCATGTGCCCCAGCCGTGATCCATTCGGTGCAGGTACCAAATCGTCTCTTCCGGAATGTTACCGTACCAGTAAAGCAAAAACTGCGAAAAGGCAATATAGGACCAGAAGACGATGAAGCCGAATTGAAACTTCGACATGTCGTGGAAGTGCTCGACCGTCACGATCTTCTGCAGTCGGCCTTTGGACTGAAGTAGATAGCAGGTCAAAATCATCACCGCGAAAAAGCTCAGCATGCTAGCGGCGAAAATGTATACGCCGTAGATCGTGCTGAACCAAGCTGGGTCGGTGGACATCATCCAGTCAAAGGCGGCAAAGTTCAGCGCAACCGCGAAAAGCATGATCATTGGACCAGCCCAACGCTGAAGTTTCAGAGTAATTTCTCGATCGCCAGTCTCGTCCTGCTTGCGGCTCATGCCAAAGAACAATCTGGCAGCAATGATAAAAATGCCGAAGTAGATTGCCGTTCTCAGAGTAAAGAACTTAGCGTTCAGGTAATTCAGCTTGTTGAGAACAGCCTCCAACTCGATATTGGCAGGCTTATTCCAGCTATACAGAGCATCGCTACCACCAAACAACGTGATGATGATTGGCAGGAATAGCAAAGCCCAAAAGGGAATCGTCGATGCGTAAAGCTCAGCGACGCGTCGCACCGCTGCGCTCCAACCAGCTCGCACCAAGTGCTGCACCATCACGAAGAACAACGCTCCGAGACAGAATGTTAGGCAGTACATAAAGTTAGCAAGGTAAGAATGGAAGAATGGCTTTAATCCATTGCCTATCCCCGCAAACACAAAGATGCTGACGACAATCAGTACAGCTCCTACAGCCGCTAGAGGCATTCTTTTCGAACGCCATTCGGCTGGAAGGGTAATGTTGTCGCTGGTGAATTTTTCTGATGCCATCGCGAAAACCTAGAAGCGGAATTCCAAATTTCAGGTGTAGGGTGAACTAGTTGCTCAAGTCTGTAGCTTGAGCGTTCTGGCTGCGTTGAAGAGATTTGACGTACAAAGCAACGGCCCAACGCTCCTTAACATTCAGCGTCGATCCGTAGCCAGCCATCTTTCCCTTTCCATTGGTGATCGTGTAGTAGATCTGACCAATGGGTTGCTTTTGCAATCTCTCGTCATGAACGCTAGTCGGTTGCAGCCAGTAACTGGCTTGCAACGCTTCAGCACGCTTGGAAACCAATCCGTTGCCATAGCCGGAAAAGCCGTGGCACGCCGAGCACACTTGCTCGAATTTGTTGCGACCTAAAGCGAACATTTCTTCGTTGGCTTGAAATTGTTCCGGCAATTTTTCCAGGTACTTTCGATCGGGAACGATTGGTGCTCCCGCCGCTGGTGGTTGAGCGGCTGGTGCTGGTGCTTGAGCAGCAGGTGCAGGCGTAACCGGAGTCGCTGGAACTGATGCTGGCGGCTCTGTCTTCGCTGGTTCTGGCTTGGCTGGTTCTGGCTTGGCTGGTTCTGGCTTGGCTGGTTCGGGCTTGGCTGGTTCGGGCTTGGCTGGTTCGGGCTTGGCTGGTTCGGGAGTAACTTCAGCCTTAGGAGCTTCTGGCTTGGCCGCTTCGGGTGCAGGCTCCTGCTTCGCTGGCTCAGATGTAGGCTCTTGTGCGGGTTTCTCAGCAGGCTTTTCGGGTTCTTGTGCTGGCGATGTGGGCTCTTGTGCTGCTGGAGCAGGCTCTTGAGGCTTCGGCTCTGGAGTTGCCGGAGCTGGTTCTTGAGTCGGAGCAGGTTCTTGAGTTGGAGCAGGTTCCTGCGGCTTGGGCTCTTGCGGGGCACCGTCCTGAGCGCTTACCAACTTGACTGTCGAGCTTGGCTCAGTAGTGATCATCGCAGTATTCGTATCCGGCGTGTAACCGAGATACATCGGATCATCAACCGCATAACCGCCTCGAGGCACAGTACCTGGCACCGGTGGACGTTGTGTTCGTCCATCCGCGAAGATCGTAGTTTCTTTCTGAGCCTTGCGATAAGGCATGAAGTCCATGTCAAAGAACACGTGCCAGCGAGACTTTTCGCTTCGCACAGAGCGCATGTTCCATACAAGAACCGCCGGAATCAGCGAAGCTAAAATGAGTGTGAGAATGCCGTAGTACAAAGCCTTGGGCACTTCCGTGGAAGTATCATCCTCACGTACTTCGTCGACCGCTAGCGGACTTGTGCCTTCCAGCAAAGCCTTGACTTTGTCGCTGTTGAAGTATTTGTCGCGCGAGTCAACCCAAATGAAGAATCGGTCGTCTGTGGCGCGGTCGAATTTCGGATTGGAAAAGACTGGATTGGAAAACTTAGGCAGTCCATTCAAGCCCAACATGGCAAACACTGTCGTGAACGCCGCGAAGAGCACCGTCAATTCGAACGCAACCGGAATAAAGGCTGGCAAGCTGATGAAAGGTTTGCCAGAGATGATGTAAGGATACGAGTATCCATTCATCCAGCATTCCATCACCAACGCCGTGGTCGTTCCGCAAGCACCGGCGATCAAAGTAAACCAGGGCAAAACGGTTGGCTTGATCCCAAGCGCTTCGTCGATTCCGTGTACTGGAAACGGTGCGAATGCGTCGGTTCGAGTGTACCCCGAATCCCGCACCTTGCGAGCTGCTTCAAGGAACTTGTTCTCGTCGTCATACTCAGCCATCCAGCCGAAAGCTTGTGGCGGTTTGACTTTCTTCTCAGGCTTATGATCGCTCATATTTTGGCAACCCAGCGGAAACTAAACGTGAATTGAATTTAAGGTTAGCGAGGCTTTGCAACCAATCGCTAAGTCATTTTGTATTAATGCGAATCAGTGAGCGTGTCCGTGCTCGTGGCGATGTTCGTCATGAGCATGTTGACTCATCACACCCTTCACTTCGCTGATGGCAACGATCGGCAAGTATTTGCAGAACAAGCAGAACAGCGTCGTAAACAGTCCAAAGCTTCCCACCAACATTCCGATGTCGACCCAGGTCGGCTGGAAGTAGCCCCAACTGGACGGCAGGAAGTCTCGGCTGAGCGAAGTCACCGTGATCACGAATCGTTCGAACCACATGCCGATGTTGACGAAGATCGTAACGATCCACATCAGAATGACATTCTGTCGGAAAATCCGGAACCAGAAGACTTGCGGCGAAATCACGTTGCAAAGGAACATGATCCAGTAGGCCCACCAATAAGGTCCAAACGCTCGGTTGACGAACGTAAAGTACTCGTTGGGGTTTTGGCTATACCAAGCCATGTAGAACTCGGTGATGTACGCCAGACCCACCATCGAACCGGTAGCAAGAATAATCTTGCACATGTTCTCGAGGTGGCGAGGCGTGATCAAATCCTTCAAATTGTAAATCGCGCGGACAGGGATCAACAGCGTCAACACCATTCCGAATCCACTAAAGATCGCCCCGGCAACGAAGTACGGTGGGAAGATCGTCGTGTGCCATCCAGGTAGCTGCGAAACGGCGAAGTCGAAGCTAACGACCGTGTGTACCGAAAGTACCAGTGGCGTCGCTAGAGCTGCCAGAATCGAATAGGCCTTTTCGTAACGCATCCAGTGACGTGAAGATCCGCTCCAACCCAAGCACAGAATGCCGTAGATCATCCGACGCCACTTGGTCTTGGAACGATCACGGAACGTGGCCAAGTCGGGGATCATTCCCATGTACCAGAACACCAGAGACACCGAAGCGTATGTTCCTACCGCAAACACGTCCCACAGCAAAGGACTGCGGAACTGAGGCCACATCCAAAGGTTCAAGCTTGGATAGGGAGTCAACCAAAACGCCAACCAAGCTCGACCAACGTGAATACCAGGAAACGTACCAGCGCAAACAACCGCGAAGATCGTCATTGCTTCCGCAGCTCGGTTAATGCTGGTTCGCCAGTTCTGGCGGAACAGGAACAGAATCGCGGAGATCAGCGTACCAGCGTGACCGATACCGACCCAGAATACGAAGTTAACAATTGGCCATGCCCAGAA
>CAYWNG010000147.1:0-11435 GCA_964458685.1 uncultured Pirellulaceae bacterium | reverse complement strand
GCTGACGCAAAACCTGCTGCTAATCCCCCAGCACCGCAGCGTAACCTAAACAACCTAGAAGAATGAAAGAAATCAACGCCACACCGGTAACGCCATAGGTCTCGAAACCGTCGGCGCTTGGCCCAACCGAATCGCCAGCGTTATCGCCGGTACAGTCAGCGATCACGCCTGGATTTCTCGCGTCATCCTCTTTGATCTTGAAGACGATCTTCATCAAGTCCGAACCGATGTCGGCAATCTTAGTGAAGATACCTCCCGCGATTCGTAGCGCCGCAGCACCCAAGCTTTCGCCGATGGCAAAGCCGATAAAGCACGGTCCCGCATAGTTGCCCGGAACAAATAACAGGATGCACAACATGATCAACAGCTCGACGCTGATGAGCATCATTCCGATGCTCATACCAGCCTTCAATGGAATCGCATAACAAGGGTAGGGCTTGCCATGCAGACTGGCAAAGGCGGTTCGCGAGTTGGCAAACGTGTTCACGCGAATACCGAACCAAGCCACTAGATAACTACCCGCGATGCCGACCAGCGAAAAGAGCAAGATGATCGTGACCAGCTTTGGCGGCAAACCAAGCACGGCCGTTTGCGTTTCTGGATCGATGTAGGTGGCTAACTTGCCAAAGTAAACCGCGGCCACAAAACCGATGAACAACCAGAGTATAAAGATGAACTTCCCCTGAGTGATCAAGTACGTCTTGCAAGTCTCGTAGATCAAGTCCGAGACTTCCAACATCGTTCTATGGACTGGCATGTTCTTGAGATCGCTGTAGATCTTTAACCCAAACGCGAGCCCCAAAGCACAGACAACTAGGCCGGCCCACAACACAACCTTGCCGTTCATTCCAAGAACGGTTTCGCTTCCCAAGTCGGGAATGATCAAGTTGGCTTCGCCACCAACGTGTTGCTCGAGTGCGATTGATGGCGTAGGAAATGCCATCGAGATCGCTACCAACGCTAACAGTCCAAATAGCAGTTGAAGAGACTTGAGTTGTTTCATTTTCTTTAGATCTAGTGAGTGAAAATTGAATTGAAGCTCCGCCTACACAGCTAAGCCCGCGTTAAAGATCGATCACCGCGAATGACTTTTCCCCCGAAGCAACCATGGAATCCAAGGCTGCACTCAAGGAGCGGTTAGCATAATGCTATTGCCGAAGCGTGAACAGTCGGGAGCATAGAATTCCTCAATTGATCATTATGGCAAAACCAACTCCCCTTAAGGCGAATTGCGATTGAAGTTCACCGAGTTCGCAAAGCGGCTCCGCTCGACCTAGTCTTTGGGCGTACTATCATAGTGTTTGATAGTCCCCGCAATGAATCTTGGCGGAAGCTTCCCAATCGCCCACAATGTGTTTTGGAGATAGGCCCAGTGTGCCACGCAAGTGTCCCTGGCGTTCTTCAGGCCAAGTAGTTGGCGCTGCCTGGGTTTTCCCCGGCAGCCACAAGCGACCGAGAGATTCACGCAACGCCCTTTACAAAACAAAAGAAAGGCCGGTTCTACCGGCGATAACGATGGAAATAATCATGGCCGCTCCGCGCGGTTTTTGTGCTGGCGTCAACATGGCCGTGACCAGTCTTGAGATTGCGATCAAGAACTGCCCTGGACCAATCTACGTTTACCACGAGATTGTTCACAACCAATACGTCGTCAAGCAGTTCACCAAGCAAGGGGCCATCTTTGTCAACAGCTTGGAAGAGATTCCCGAAAGCTCTACCGTGCTTTTCTCCGCCCACGGTGTTTCGCCTGAGATACGTCGCGTAGCGAAGGAACGCAAACTTTTTGCGATCGACGCCACCTGCCCGCTGGTCACCAAAGTACACCTCGAAGCAATCAAGTACGCCAAGGAAGGCTACACGATCATCCTCATTGGCCACGAGGGTCACGACGAAGTGATCGGCACGATGGGTGAAGCTCCCGAAGCAATCATCCTCGTGGAAGATGAAGCCGATGTAGATCGACTGGAGTTCGATTCATCGACCAAGCTAGCGTATCTCACACAAACCACGCTTAGCGTTGATGATGCCAATCGCGTCATCCATCGACTGCGCACTCGCTTTCCATGGATTGCAAGTCCACCGAAAGAGGACATCTGCTACGCGACTCAAAACCGACAAGAAGCCGTACGCATCTTGAGCCAGCAAGCTGATGTAGTGCTAGTTCTCGGAAGTCAGAACAGTAGCAACAGCCAACGCCTTCGCGAACTGGCCAAGGAGCAAGGCAAACATGCCTATCTCGTCGACGGGCCTGACGATCTCAGCAAAGAATGGTTCAGTAGCGACAGTCGCGTCCTTATCACCGCCGGTGCCAGCGCACCTGAGTCGGTCGTGCAATCGACGATTAAATGGCTCGAAGACAACTTTGGTGCCACGCTTCGCGAAGAGACTATCCGAACCGAAGAGGTCCATTTTCCATTGCCCAAACCTCTGCGCGCCTTTCAGCAGTGAATCCCATCGCGTAGGGTGGGTTGAGGAACGAAACCCACCATGGCTTTAAGTAGAGCCTTTGAGTGTACGACCTTGAGCTACGAAGATAAATCGGGCTCGACTATTCGAACATCGATTGTCGCTGGCCGGTGCAACTGGCATGCAGTGAATTGACGTTCCAGTTCGAAGTGGTCTCATCGATTTCGCCTGTAGCGGAGCCGCGTGGCTGGCTGACTTCAATCTGCAAGTAGAAATTGCCTTCAGCATCGATGGAAAGTTCGTCGGCTGTCAATCGCTTGCTCCATGGAATCGAAGGCCCTTCCAGTTGAGCCAGTGTTTTCTTTTCGGTGCCACCACTGTTGGTCAACCTGACGGTTCGATTCGGCGCGTTCATGTCTAGCCGTAGCTCGATCGATTGCGTCTTGAATGGCAACAGGCATTCCGGCAGAGAAAACTTCAACTCGATCTTCGCAGCCTGAGTAGATTTGTCGAGCCACGAACCTGTCAGAAAATTGTAAGCCGATGAGCGCGACGAGCTGCGTTGATCGTAGTCGATGGCCATCACTCCACTGGGCACAAGAACGGTTGTTCCAATCGCTGGTGGTTTAAGAGTGACTGGAAGAATCTGCAATGTGGACTGTAGATGCTCTAATTCTGTACTCCAAGTGCCGTAAGACAAACTGTTCGACCAGCCCATTAGCGAAGCCGACCAACCTTGAGCGTTGTCTTTGGGACTGAGGATTCTGTTGAGTACTTGTTGTCGCCTTAATTGCTCGCTGCTGAGCATCGAAGTGGTAGTCCAACGATTTCTCCCAGCGATCTGGCTTCCATCGAACTTCCATCGATTTCCATCTCGCTTTGCCAAAACTGGCTGGCCGGGTCGAAAGCTCAGCACCGCATCCTCAAGTGTGCTTAGCTCTGTGGGAATAGAGATTGAAAGGCCTTCGGAATCGAACTCTCCTTCTAGCACCTTCGTCAGATGATGTTCAAGATACTCAGCTTGGTAGCTCCACAATCCTGTCGGCCAGTCGGCATTTCTTAAAGTCCAAGAATCAAATCCGTTGGACTCAAATCGTTTGATGCCACTGGCAACTAAAGAGGTATCCACCGCCGATGATCCAGCAAGTGAGCTATTGAGCATCATCTCGCGATTGCGCGCAAGGTTAACAACACCTTGTTGCTTGATTATCGAAGAATTTCCGTCAGCAGTGGATCGAGCAACGTTGAGTGACGCTGACATTTCTGCAATATCTCGACGCAATCGCATCGAACTTGCAACCATACCGATCGCAACGATGCCGCCAAGGGCTGGAACTGCAATGGCCAGTTTTTGCCATTGACCATTCCATCCGAACCAAGCCGTGACGGAAATCAAAGTGGCAACAAAAGCAAGTAGCGTCAACGCAACGGGCGTTCGCGGAGCAACTGGATTGCCAACCATCGATTGAGCAAACTGGCGACCGATATCGGATTGGTGATCGCTGGAACCGATCCGCAATTCGTCCCGCATGGGCTTGGTACTAAACAGCTTGCGGATGGTAACCGAATTCCACACGCACGGTTCAAAGGAACTGCTTGTGAGAGGATTGTTTTGCGCGGTTGTGCGAGGCCGAATCCATCCGTTGGCGGCCAATGTGGTGATCCATAACTGACCATCGCCTTGCTTAAAGATGACTCCTGCTGGCCAGCCGTCGATTGAGTGAGTCACCTGGGCACCACTAAAGATGGCACGAACGAAATCAATCGGCTTTACTGAACTGACCGTTCGATCCGCTTCGGCTAAGGAGCGTAAACTTCCATCAGGCGAGTCCACGGTGAACCGAGTTAGTTGAGTCCGATCAATGCTCTCACATGTTTGACCTGGAGCCAACAATGGGCGAATCAAGTTATCGGGGATGCGATCCATCATGATCCACACCGATCCACCGGAGTGTACAAACCGTCGCAGTGAGTCGATCGTATTGGGATTTCGAAGCGGTTGCTCCTCAGCGATAACGGCAACGTCAATGGCCTGCCACTCAGGAAGGGCGGTTAGATGCGGACGACCAAATTGTCCCAGCGTTGCTCGTGAACTTCCCCCAGCGACTTTACTGGACACGGAGATTTCATAATCAAACTGAGGTGCCCGCGCTGGCCAGTACCACCAGGGATAAGGTACCTCGCCTTTTGCAACATTGATGAACGCCACAGCGGGCTCGCGATTAATCGGAATTCGCATCGATTCTTTTAAGGGCACTCCACCCTCGTCCAGCATTACCTCTCGACCACCTATCAAGCCCATCAAAAAGGCATCGATCTCGACGTGCGTTTTGTCTTTGTAATGCGGAGGAATAGGAATGCGTATTGGGACTTGTCGAATCTGCTTCGGCGGGAAGGTGTACCGCAACTCGAACTGTTGGTCAGGTTGGCCAGCTAGCTTGCCCACGACGATGGCCTCTACGGGTTTTTCACCGCGATTATTCACGTAGGCCGTTAGGCTGAGCACCGAACCAGGTCGACAAACTCCATTTACGGATAGCCCCAGTCGCTCAAATCGCAGCTCTGCAGAAGTCGACTGAGCCATCGACTTATCGTGCATCGTCAGAAACGCTACGAAGCAAAGCACCATGACAGGTGGAAGTGAAAAGTGAATTCGAGTCAACATGTTTCTTAGCCAATCGTCATTCTTAGCAGCGGCGGCGAATTCGAGACGGTGGTGCGGTGTAGCATCCAACAAGTTCTGCTATAGTTTACGCCGAATTGTAGAGCGGTTGTGTTTCCGTCAGTACTCGCGGCATTATAGCGGCTAATTTTTCGGAGTAACGCGAATGAGTGGTCAAGCTGTCGTCGTGACAGAGAGTTTAACGAAGCGTTACGGCGACTTCTGCGCGCTGGACAATCTTTCGATACAAGTTCAAGCTGGGCAGATTCTGGGGTTCATCGGTCCCAATGGTGCTGGTAAGACGACCACAATCAAGATTCTGGTCGGGCTTTCGCGACCGACTTCGGGCCGTGCAATGATCAATGGGATCGATTGCAGTCGTGAAGCTTCGCGCATCAAGCGAGCTGTGGGCTACATGCCCGACAAGTTCGGCTCGTACGAGAACATGCGAGTCCGCGAGTACCTGGACTTCTTCGGCGCGATCTTTGGCCTGCATGGAGCCGAGCGTCGAAAGAGAATCGATGCCGTTCTCGATTTGACCAATTCAAAGTACATGATGGATCGCTACGTCGAAAGCCTTAGTCATGGAATGCAGCAACGCATTGGAATTGCGAGAACACTGCTTCACGATCCGCAAGTTTTGATCTTGGACGAGCCCGCAAACGGACTGGACCCACAGGCGCGCATTGAGATGCGAGAGATCCTGCTTCGCTTGGCCGATCAAGGTAAAACACTGATTGTTACCAGTCACATTTTGCCCGAACTCTCGCGGATCTGTAATGTTGTCGCATTCATCACGGACGGTAAGCTGCGTGCCTTTGGACCTTTACAAGAGGTGATGCGAGATCTATGCCCAGCTAGACAGTACGAAGTTCAATTAGCTGGTGGTGGCGACTTGGAGGCGGCTGAAAAAACTCTATCGCGAATCATCGATGGCAAAGTCTCCGTAAGCTCGAAAGAGATGATCTTGCGCTTTCCAACGACGGAAACTGAGGAGCACATGGCGGGCGTCCTGAAGCAGTTGTTGGCAGAAGGAGTCTGTGTGAGCCAGTTTCGCGAAGTTGCTGGCGACTTAGAGACCGCCTTCTTGTCCGTGGCTCAGGGGCGACCTGAACCAGAGAAGGCGGCGAGTTGAAGCACATGAATCTCTTTCGTTTTGTTTTTAATCCGGTGTTCGTCAAAGAGCTGCAACAGCGGATGCGATCCTGGCAAACGCAAGCGGCGATCGTCGCTGTTGCAATTGCCTCTTGCACGCTAGTACTGCTGCGTTGGCCCACTGACGATCGAGTCGACTTGGTGAGCCAAGCCGCAACGCTCATCTTTCGCCCGTTGGTTTTTACACTGGCCATATCAGTAATGATGCTTGTCCCGGCGTTTCCAGCCACCTCGTTGGTCAGCGAGCGATCGCGAGGCACACTGGCGCTGCTATTGAACTCGCCGTGTACACCGGTGCAGATCTATTTGGCAAAGCTGCTGAGCAACATGACCATCGCTTTGTTGATCGTATCCACAAGCTTGCCAGCCATCGGAGCTTGCTTTGCGATGGGCGGAATCTCGATTCAAGACCATATCGTTCCGCTCGTTCTGGTTCTCTTAGGAATGTGTGTTCAGTACAGCGCTATCGGTTTATGGATCAGTGCTCGCGCTAGTTCCACCGAAGTGAGCCTGAGATGGACCTACGCGATGGTTGTGGTCATGGCCGTTCTTTCGGTTGGACCGTTGGTTTTCACGGGGCAACTTGCCAATTGGAAAGCTCAAGTAGCTTTGGCGTTGAGTACGATTTCGCCGGTGAGTTCACTTCTGAATATCACAGGCTCGGAAGCGGCTGCGTCGACGATTGGTCTAAGTACCAGTTGGCCACAGTATCTTCTAGCTAGCCTGAGTATTGCCGCATTCTTCGGATTTCTTACCGTATGGCACATCCACCCCATTCGACTCGAGCAATCTCGCCCCGCAGGAAAAGTGCTTAAGAACTACCGCGGCAACATTCTGAGGCGAATGTTGTTTCTCGTCGATCCTAATAAACAAAAAGCTTCGATACCGCGGTGGATGAATCCGATCCTGGTCAAAGAGTTTCGCACTCGCAAGTTCGGTCGATTGCATTGGCTGGCTAGAATTGTCGCGTTCTGCATGATTGCTTCACTGGCTCTGACCATTCTCGCTGCGACAGGAACGGTAAGCTGGGGCGTTGGTCAAATCGCTGTCGCCTTGGTCTTGATGCAGTTGAGCTTGTTATTGTTGATTGGCCCAAGTCTTGGAGCAAACTTGATCGCTGCCGAAGTAGAAAGCGGTGGATGGACTTTATTGCGAGCGTCGCCTATTTCGCCGCTACGGATTATGAGCGGTAAGTTGATTAGCGTTCTACTGACCATGCTACTTGTTCTATTCGCTACGTTGCCGGGCTATGTTGTGATGAGCTACATTCAGCCCACGTTGAGCGGTCAGGTCTATAACGTCGTTCTCTCGCTGCTAGTTGCAGTTGGACTGATTGTCTCGGTCAGTGCTTGCGTGAGTTCGTTCACTAGGTCCACAGCCCTCGCGACTCTGACCAGTTATGCAATTCTGCTCTCACTGTTTGCAGGAACGCTCTTGATTTGGCTAGCACGCGATAAACCGTTTGGGCCTGACTTAGTGGAACGAGTCCTCTGGCTCAATCCAGTGGCCGTTGCTTTGGGTGAAATGGAAACGCCAGGATTTGAACAATATCAATTAGCGCCTATGGGTTGGTACATCGCTGGGGCGATTTCGCTTTTCTGCCTCATCCTTCTTGCTTTCCGAATTCGACGACTTACAAAGCCTGATTAGCGAAGGTTTTTGATTTTGACTATTCGTAACTTCACCACTCGCATTCTGATATCTCGGCTAGGGTTGATGCTCAGCTTGATACTTGGATTCGCGCTAAGCTGTGGTTTCGCATGCCCGGTTGCTGGCGCTCAAGAGCCGATCATGATGAGGCATTGCTGGGAGTTCATTCCAGATTTGGGCGTTCAGTGGTTAGACAAAATCGAAGGGAAGATTTCTGCCGACGAGTCGCTTTACTTCGGCCAGCTTTTGGCAAGTAGCGATAGTGGTGATATCATCCAAGCGGCTCAGTGGTATTCGGCTGTCGCTAGCTTGCTCGATGACCAAGCCAAACAAACAGCCTTCCAACAGCTAATGGAGTTGCTCAACCGAGAAAAACTCAATCGTCAAGTTCGGCAATCGATCGCCGCAGCCACCATGAGTTGCTTTGCAGGCACCGACGAACAGGCGAAGAAGTTATGGGAGTCAACGAAAGACGATCCAACGATCCGGCCATCGGTCGAGCAGTGGATGATCGATCAAAGAAGAATGCTGGCAGTCGATCTTTGGAAGTCACGATTGGTCGATCGGAAGACTTCAGAGTTAGAGCTTGGACTGGCCTTGGATGGACTAGCTGCCCTAGGGATCAAAGACTGTGCAAGTGATATCGAGCGACTGATTCTTGGCGAGTCGCTTGCTCCGCCATTGGTCCTGCAAGCCTGTCGGTCGTTGGGCGTTCTTACCGAAGCTAATCAAGTAGAACTGGCAAGGAAGCTCTCTAAATCGCGATATCCAACCCACGACTTGCTCGCTGCCTTAGTGATCGTCAACCACAAGGATGAACAAGCTAAGCAATTGATGACTGAACTGCTTCAATCAAACTTCCAGCCGGCGAAACGCTTAGCCTTTCAGTGGTACATATCGCACTCTCCGGCTGATGTACCGATTCTAGCTGCCGGTTTTCGTAAAGAAGCAGATAGCGGAATACGGCGAATGGCCATCGATCAGCTTATCGCGATCGACACGTCTGAATCGCTTGCATCGCTGGGCGAGTATCTCTCAGATGACAACGCAAACAATCGCATGGCGGCACGCGATGGATTGGCGAGACCTGAAAAGGGATCTGCGTTTCCAGCACAGTTAGCGGAAATCATCAACAATGCACTCTCGCTGGAGTTCGGGCCAGGAAGCGAACAAGCCGTTGAGCTTGCGGTAACGATTCAGGCCAAGCAGTTTGTGCCAAAGTTAGTTCAGTTGCTAGATCACTCGATCCTTGAAGTGCGAGTTCGCGCTGCGTGGGGAATTGTCGCTTTGGAGTTAGAACGACCTGAGGATATTGAAGCCGTCCATCAACGATGCTTGTTGCTCACCGAGCGAATCATATCTGAGGGTGGAAAAGCAGGCGTCGACGGAAGCACACTTCTAGCGTATCTGTTTGAGTCGCTTGGTAAGGCTCGCTATCAACCCGCGATTCCTGTATTACGCAAGTACATTCCTAAACATGTGATGCCGCCCTTGCCACGCGCTTCCGCAATTTGGAGTATCGGACGCATCTTAGAGGGTAGTCAAGACGCGCCATTGGCCCGAGAATTGGAAGAAAGAATGCTGGATAACGGTCCCGAAGGCGAACTCTTGCCAGTCCGGTTCACAAGTGCTCTCGCTGTAGGGTATCTTCGCAATCCGGATAGTGTTCAGGCATTGGGAAAAACTGGTGAGCAACCCCCGAGCGCCATGGGGTTAGCCACTCAATGGTCGCGGGCTCAAATCGAAAAGTAGTTTCTTCAAACTTCAGACATCAATATGGAACTCGATCAACTGCGTTACTTTCTTCGCGTCGCTCAGCGCGGTAGCATCACCAAAGCCGCTGATGAATTGGGCGTTTCGCAGCCGGCTCTCAGTCGATCGATTCAAAAACTGGAAGAAGAACTGGGGCAACCTGTCATCGAACGTCATCCGCGGCACGTTACGTTGACCGAAGCTGGCGCGTTGCTGCAATCTCGAGCGCAGCAGATCTTCACGATTTTGGATGATACCAAAGCGGAGATCACCGACGATGGGATTAGCGGGCGAGTGCGTGTCGGAGCGATTCCAACCATCGCGCCCTATTTTCTTCCCAAGCTGCTGCAACAGTTTGCGGCCAAGTTTTCCAAAGCAACCGTGCTTGTTCAAGAGAATACGACAGACAACTTGCTGAAGAGTCTCACTCAAGGCGAAATCGATTTAGCCATCTTGGCGATTCCCGTCCCGGCTAAGTATTTGGAAGTGGAAGAACTGTTCGAAGAGGAGCTGTTGTTAGTCTTGCCTCCTGAGCATCCGTTAGTCGCGCAAGAGAAGATCAAGATTGCCGACATCGAACCTTATCCATTTGTGTTGCTGGATGAAGCTCACTGTTTGTCAGACAATGTAGTTTCCTACTGTAGACAACGTTCGTTCCATCCAGTAGCCGTGGAACGAACCAGTCAATTGACCATGGTTCAAGAGTTAGTATCGTTGTCGCATGGCATTTCGATGATTCCAGATATGGCTCGGCAAGTCGATCAAAGCGATCGGCGTGTCTACCGATCGCTCAGCGGCAAGAAGCCCACTCGCAAAGTCGCTTTTGCTTGGAATCCCTATCGATTCCAAAGCCGACTTGTCAAAGCCTTCCGCGCGCATTTGCTGAAGTTTGCTAAGTAGATTGTCTTGGCTGTTCATCGCTCAGCAACTTCAGCGCTAAGTCGGAGCCCCCGCGAACGTCACGCCGCCTCTTCCTCGGAACATACTTTGCCTGTTCATGTTTTTGCCTAAAAGTCTTCAAAATCAAGGGTCATTCGAGTCCGTGGCGAGACATTTGCTTAGCGACAGTAGCTTATGAAGTTCGGAATCTGGTCCTTAATACCTTCAAAGTTATCATCTTCGGCAAGAGTCCGTCGCTCGGCGGAGTTGCTAAAGTAGCCACGCTGCTGACAGGCTTCCAAGCTGAGCGAACATTGCTCGAGATACTCTTGGGCTAAAGCATCTTGGTCTTCTTTCTTGGCTGCATCGTAGCAGCGAGCCCATGTTCGAGCGAAAAGATACTGAGTCGTACCAAGTTCCGCCAGCTCAGGGTGACTGGCTGCGAATTCTCTGATGACTCCCGCCGCTTGCTGGTGTTCACCCATTACGGCAAGATTCCAAGACGTTCTGGTAGCATCCTCCAACAGCTTAGCAAACTGAACATTCGCTACGATCTCTTGAAACGCCTCAGTTTCGCGAAGGCACCCCAGATCCAGAGAGTTCTTCAGCCAATGGAACGATCGCGACGACTGAAGTTGCCCTCGGTCTGCCATCTGCGACAAAAGGGATACGGCTGTTGTCGCGTATCCTGGTTGTGGACTTTCTGATTTGGGATTATCAACTTCAACCGAATCATCACTTGCGGCAGATGTTGTGCCTTTTTGATGCGACCTTGCAGCCATTCCATAAAGCGAAACTGCCTGCAATGCTCCAGCCGACTCCCATCTCTTGGCGATAGTTGCGATTATTTCTGTGGCAGTCTCTGCCGACGGTTCTTGATTGTGATTCACATCAGTCTTCAAGCTCTCCAACAATCTTTTTGCATTGTCTT
>CAYWNG010000146.1:1220-11516 GCA_964458685.1 uncultured Pirellulaceae bacterium | reverse complement strand
AAAAGCGATCTACTTCGGCAGGCCCATCTTTGCCCTCACCGCTTATGGCTCGCACCACTCGCCACGCGACTCTCCCGCGAATTAGTCAATCTCTAAAGTTGAAGTACAGCGCGCGGGAGAGTTCGACACTCATGCCCTCATAGTCAAACAAGCTGCTAAACTCGTTTGACGATTTCGTGATAACTCACAGCGAATGAATCGTGTTGTGGATCTTTCCAACTAGCGGCTTGCCGTCAGCGGTTTGTAACCGATACTGAATCTCCATGCACCATGTTGGTTGGATTTTAGGAATCTCTAAGCGAATCGTCTTTCCATCTTTGTCGATCACCGCCGAGGCGATCTCAAGGTCGGCTTCATCAAAGTGCTTCGATCCATAATTGGCGGTGCGGCGTAGCGACCATGTCTTGACGCTAAAGTTCTCAGCGCGAATGCTGGCGGGGTCGACGGTCGAGCTAAACTCGAGCTCGATACCTTTCGTCGAGCAATGCAGTTCGACCGGCAAATGCATTTCTCGCCCGGTCGCTCGAATGCGATACAGGCCTCCGGGTTGTTGAGCGTTACCGGCCCAAGCGAACATGCCACAGAGATACAGTTGCCCGTCCAAAGGATTGAAACGTCCGCGCATTACGCCAGTGGGAAAGCCGGGAATAGGCAGTTCAATCATCCCGCCTTGAATGTTGCCGCTGACCGTTTCGTGAGGAACTAAGAAAACCTTACCGGTACCATAGGAAAGGTTGAGCAGCGAACCATGGAGTGCTCCCCATTTCTTACTTTCAACCCAAAGCAGTTCTCCAGGCGAACGATCGAAGTCGTTCGTAATCCAACACAGCGGCTTCTCCATCGCATCGTCAGAACTGTCGGTCACATCGCTGTATCCAAAAATGTTGCCGTAAAATCTTGGCTTTCCGGCTTCAGCGGGACGCACCCAGTTGATGCGATTCTTCGGATTCCAATGTCCTTCTTGATCGGTTACGACAAAACTGCCATCCGGATTTAAGCACACACCATTCGCCGCTCGAAAGCCGTTGGCGATGATTTCAGTCCTGCTTCCATCGGACGAGACTTTCAACAACGTCCCATGATGCGGCACAATCGCCTTGAGCGCATGCCGTGCAGACTTAGCGTAGTAAAAATTCCCAGCCTCATCGCGCTGTAGTCCCATCGCAAACTCATGGAAGTGCTCGGTCACCTGATGGTCGTTGTTGAAGCACTCGTAGAAATCGATGTCGCCATCACTATTCACATCGCGTAGCTTGGTAATCTGGTCGCGACAGGTCACGTAGATCTGCTGATCGACAATCTTGATACCCAACGGCTGGAACATCCCCGAGGCGACGCGCTTCCACTTCAGCTTGGCGGGTGATTGAGTTTCATTAGTCGATGTTGGAGTCACAATCCAAACGTCGCCATCCCAACTACAAACAGCCATCCTTCCATCGGGAAAGAAATCTAAACCCGTCAAACGAATCTGAGCCAACCAAGGATTCGATTCGGGCCAAGTCAAATAGTCGACAGCGAACGGTCCGTCGCTTGGATTGATCGTCTGCACCATAGTCTCAATCTCTGGCCCCCAACTTGTTGCCTTGGCGTTTCTCAGTTGCTCGAAATCGCTTGGCAACTGGCTATCCGAGAACTCCAAATCGGCGAAGAAAGCTCGCTCGTTTTGCGGTGATCTTGGACGATTATCCTTGGCAATACCGATCGTCAAACTGGATGGTTTGTCACTAGCTTTGATCTTCAGCAGCAGTCGATTCCCCTGTTCAATCCACGCATAGGTCGCACCGATGGCTCCGCAACGGAAGGCCATCGATTCGCTCGACGAGTCTGCCACACAAACGACTAGATCCTGACTTCTTGGACCGATCAACATGCGGCGAACAAAAATATCGCCGTGGTTTTGACTTAGAGAGGGCAGGATTGCAGGCTGTTCGAAGATGACTGTTTCGCCGATTTGATACTCGATCATCACCGAGTCGCCGTTGCGATGGAGGCCTCGATACTTGCCCCATCCCTTGGGCAGCGGACCATAGCGTCTGCCATCGCGTCCTTCGACTCGCTGGTCATCGTCCAAGCTGCCCGTCTTGGGATCGACCCAGCCTGGGCCGATGGCGTTAGCAAAGACCACGTCGCCGGTGACGCGCGGATGAATTCCATGCTCGCCGTTAAACTGAATACCGCGCCAATCGATAAAGCGAGAGCCTTCATCAGCTTGCCAACCAGCCGCCCAGCGCAAAGTGTCAGCGTCCCACAACATCCATCGATTGCCTCGAGCAATACCGCCGGCACCTGGATCTAAACGGATAGCAGTTCCCTTGTAAGCGATGTTCAGCTTCTTTCCGGGCACTTCGTACGTATGCGTCAGGTAGGGACCATAGTCCATCGAACTCCAGGGTTCGATCTTACTGGGCTCGGGACCAAGCGTATCACCCTTGGGAAGACTGTCCAAATACCTTGGCGTAATCTCAGTCCACTGCGATGGATTGCGATCGCGGAGGTAGGCTTCGCGAATGTAGTGGATCACAGCGTACTTTTGCTTGGGCACCATCCATATCTGCGGCGTCATCATGCCAAAGCCATGCGTCATCGTTCGGTACATCGAATACGGATCGCTGCCGTTCTTGAACTTACCTTCGGCGAATCGCAGCGATGTTGGCAACGATCCCGGTTGATCGATCGTACCATGGCAGTTCGCGCACACGCGTTGATAGATTGCCTCACCCTGCTTGAGCACTTCCTTACTGGAGTCACGCACCAGCGCTGCGTGGTCAACTTTGGCTTCATACTCGGGCAAAATATGGACCAACATGCTGGGAGACGGCTGAAGCTCTTGCGCCTTGGCTGGTCCACCATCGCGAATTTCGATCAGGTAGCGAATCACGTCCAGGAACTGCTGCACACTGGCCATTTGGTTGACTTGACCGACAGGCATTGCCGATACTGAACTCTCCTTGGTGGCCTCGACATCCTCTACGGCAATCTCTACAGATTGTCCATTGGCATCGCGAAGGACGATGCGTTTCTCAGTTCGCTCACTTAACCAACCGCTGAGCGATTGCCCGGCGCTGGTTAGCACTGTATAGGTCTCGAAGCCTTTGCGAATCTTCTTCGATGGAAGCAAGATCGATTCAACTAGATCTTCATCGGTGGGTTTTGCATTGGATTCGAATTTAGTCAAATCTGGTCCGACGACTTGAGCGAGTGTTCCAACCGAATGGCATCGCACGCAGCCGATGTGAGGCTGATGAAACAGTAAAGCCCCCCGCGCAGCATCGCCGGTTTGTCGAGCCTGCTGAGCAAGCGTCGCGGGATTCATGCTCTTGAGTTGCGATTCAAGATCCTGCGCCATGCACTGCGAATGCAAAACACTGACAACTGCCAGTAGGAACATGAGCGAAACGAAAGATCGAACAAATAAAAAGAGATTTCGAATGTCTATCATGGAGGGAAGTCAAGCTAATGAGGTCGAATGATGGAGGGCCAATAAGGGAGGGGCTAGTGGTGGAGGGCTTGTGAGATTCGTGTCCTAAGAGCGAAGTCAGAATCGCTTCAGACTCGCCAAGCAAGCAACAGACTTAAGAAACTCGCGGGTTCTCACCCCATCCAAGCTTATCGCGAAGCGTATGGTATTCGTTCTTGGTGGGCACTTGGATCATCTGGAACGACACGGGAGCTCGACTGATCCGGTAACAATCACCCTCGTCTAAGCTACCCAAAACACGGCCGTCAAAAACTGCAGATACTGTTTCATGGCCTTGTCGAATGAACATTTCAAAGACGCGATCGGCTTGATCAACGACCGGACGCATGGTTAGCGTGTGAGGGCTGATCGGACTAATGACCACGGCCTCCAACTTGCGATGCAAGATCGGACCACCGGCGGAGAGATTGTGTGCGGTTGAGCCGACCGGCGTACTGACAATCAAACCATCGCAACTGTAGGTGCTTGCGAACTGCCCGTCGATGAACAGGTCGATGTGCAGCATCGAATAGGGCGGTCCGCCAAGTATAGCAGCCTCGTTCAGGGCCAATTGAGTCCCCGATAGTTCACCGGATTGCAGGACGATTCCGCATTGCAGCATCACGTGCTTGTCGATGGGATACTCACCAGCACAGACATGCGGCCAAATCTGTTCCAGTTCATTTGCATCAAGCGCAGCTAAAAAACCGAGCCTCCCAAGATTGACTCCGATCACGGGCATCTGATTCAGACTCATCCGTCGCGCGGCCGACAGGATCGATCCGTCGCCGCCGAGCACAACCACTAGGTCCCACTGCTTCTCGGTAAGATCCAAACTCTCGTTCTCGTCGATCGTTTGTATATCGGCCGACTTTTCAAGAATGCGAACGACGCGATCCAATTCACTTCGAACGCGCAGACGGTTGACCGATGCCAAGACGACGATCTGTGGCTTTCGATTGAAGCTTGCCCATGGCGCTCGGAACTGCATCGCGAAGCTTTCCAAAGTAGGATGGGCTCAAGGCCCATAGGAGTTTTCAATCTGGTATCAACGCGGGCGGGACGCCCGCGAACCGATGCGTATGCACCTGATCTGTTTCAAATGCGGGCGGGACGCCCGCGCACCGAGCCCGCGAACCCAAGCCCGAGCCGGGGCGGAATACGCACCCGATCCGGGACAATGCGGGCGGGGCAATGCGGGCGGGACGCCCGCGCACCCAAGCCCGCGCACCCGAAAACCCGGGCACCTAAACCACGGCTGCCGAGCCGGACAGCTCTTGGCAAGCTTGAACAAGTTTTGGAGCCGAGATTCCCAAGTCATGCAGCAGTTCGTCACGCTCACCGTGTTCGATGAAGCGATCGGGTATTCCGACGCGTTTCATTCTTCCGATTTCCCAACCGTGATCGCAGGCAGCCTCAAGCAGAGCGCTTCCAAAGCCGCCTTGCAACGCGCCCTCTTCGACCGTCAACACGAACTTGCACTCTCGGAACACTCGCTCGAACAACTCAACATCCAATGGCTTAATGAATCGCGGATTGATCACGGCGATTTGAAGTCCTTGCTCGGCCAATTGCTCAGCCGCGGCGACTGCCATCTCCACAAGTGG
This sequence comes from uncultured Pirellulaceae bacterium, assembly GCA_964458685.1. Classification (GTDB taxonomy): domain Bacteria; phylum Planctomycetota; class Planctomycetia; order Pirellulales; family Pirellulaceae; genus Aureliella. The sequence goes on along the minus strand of CAYWNG010000146.1, from coordinate 6,452 downwards.
ACCTAGTGCTACGATCGCGCCGTCGGTTCCCCAGCGAACGATTTGGCCCTTGCCAAGTTCGATTGGTTGCTTGGAGTAGCCCAAGTCTTTGGCGTTCGCTTTGGGGTAACGAATCGCGGTGGGGAAGTTTTGCTGCAGAGCAAAATCCAGCATCGCAGTTAGCTCAGGACCATCGGCTGGAGCCATCGAAACGATATTCGGAAAGACTCGCATGTATCCCACATCGAAAACACCGTGGTGAGTTGGTCCATCGGCACCAGCTAATCCAGCGCGATCCAACATCATCACCACTGGCAAATTCTGCAAGGAAACCTCTTGGAAGATTTGATCATACGAGCGCTGAAGGAAAGTGCTATAGATGGCAACGATCGGCTTGAGTCCCACCTTGGCTTGTCCAGCAGCGAAGGCTACCGCGTGCGACTCGCAAATCCCCACGTCGAAAAAGCGATCGGGAAATTCGTCGCGCACTGGCTCTAGCTTGTTGCCTTGGCACATGGCCGCAGTCATCACAGTCACCGTCTTATCGCGGCGCATTGCACCGCCGATCGCATCGCGAGCATAGTTCGTGAAAGCTGGCGAGCTGCCACCGCTTTTGACTTTGGGTTCGCCTTCTTGATCTTCGAAGGCGGGTGGCGCGTGGAAAAACACGGGATCTTTAGCCGCTGGTTGGTAGCCGTGGCCCTTTTCCGTAACCACATGCAATAGCACTGGACCAGGCTCGTTATCCAGCATCTTCAAATACTTGCGCATCAAGCCGATGTTGTGGCCATCGATCGGACCGACGTAGCGAATGCCTAACTCTTCGAACAGCATTCCTCCGTGCAAGCCAGCTTTGATCCCCTCTTTGATCTGCGCAAGCATTCGCTCAGCCGGATCGCCCAAGACGGGCACATGCGCCAACATCTTGACGACCTCTTGCTTGAAGCCTGTGTAGAAAGGATTCGAACGCAATCGATCCATGTAGCGAGCCATCGCACCAACGCGAGGACAGATACTCATGCGATTGTCATTCAAGACGATCAGCATCTTGCTCTTCAGCTCGCCAGCGTTGTTGAGCGCTTCAAAGACGATACCCGATGGAAAGGCGCCGTCGCCGATCACAGCTACGCTGCGTCGCTCAGACCGACCGCTCAAGTCATCGCCGCTCTTCAAGCCAACTGCGGTCGAAACGCTACAGCCTGCGTGGCCGGTCATGAACAGATCGTATTCACTCTCAGCGGGATTGGGAAAGCCCATCAAACCGCCACGAGTTCGAATCGTGTTGAACTGGTGAAAGCGTCCTGTGATCAGCTTGTGAGGATAGATCTGATGACCAGTATCCCAAATCAATCGATCCTTGCGAAAGTCGTAGACGCTATGCAATGCTAAGCAAAGCTCGACCACTCCCAAGTTCGACGCAAAGTGGGCGGTGCGAATGCTCAGCAAGCCACACAGCACTTTGCGGATCTCGTCAGCCGCCTGCTCCAACTCCGTCAAACTCATCGAATGCAAGTCGACGGCAGATTGAATTCGCTCGAGAATCGGAAACTCGCTCATCTTTGAATCCATAGGAGGCATATATCTTGTGTGAATCTTTTCGGCGTCGGCGGTCGCAAATGTGTTTCGACAATCGCGTTAGCTTGACGCGCAAACGCTCGTATTTAGCTCAACTTTTGCGGTCAACGATGTATTGGGCAAGTGCCACTAGTTTACTTCCTCCACCGGAAAACACCGTTACTGCTTGGCGAGCCTGCTCAATTAACTGATTGGCAAGCTGTCGCGACTGGGCAACTCCCAACAAACCGGGATAGGTTAGTTTACCCAAATGGGAGTCCTTTCGGGTGGATTTGCCCAAATGTTCGCTGGTACTCTCCACGTCCAGACAATCATCAATGATCTGAAACGCCAAACCGATAGCTTGACCATAATCGGATAAAGCCTGCATCTGAGTTGAGTTCGCCCCAGCGATTACCCCCCCTAAATGTAGACTTGCCTCGATAAGTGCGCTGGTTTTGCGGCGGTGGATTTTCTTGAGGAATTCCAGGGGATCGCGAGTCATTTCCGCGATCTCACCAAATCGTCCTTCGGCTGATAAATCGTCTACCTGACCGCCAACCAGGTAGGCTCGACCGGCAAACTTCGACAAAATTCGGCAGCATTGAAACGCGATCGCCTCAGGCAGCTCGTTACAGATAGTCTCGATCGCCAACATCTGCAGGCTGTCCCCAGCCAGAATCGCCGTAGCCTCGTCGAACTGGATATGGCAAGTCGGCTGACCGCGACGAAGGTCGTCGTTGTCCATTGCGGGCAAGTCGTCATGGATCAGCGAATAGACGTGGATAAACTCCACAGCACAGGCGGCTGGAATCGCCTCAGTCCAACTGCCGGAAATGGACTCGCAAGCCCACAGGACCAACGCCGGTCGCAGTCGCTTTCCGGGAGCCAAAACGCTGTAACGGATCGCTTCGTTCAATCGCTGGGGAGTTCCCTGGCAACCTTGCGTGTACTTATCTAACGCAGCATCCACCGCTTCGCGAAGCGGTTGTAAGTGCTGTTTGAGGTCCTCTTCGGCATTGGCCATAATTGATCTCGCGGAGAATAGAGTCGGCGATGCAGTCGACTAGAAAAGTGAGTCGTCCTGAGCCGCAGAACGCCGCCGACTTCGATCAGCCTGCTTCTGTTCCAAGCTGGCCGGAGCAGATGTCGGAGCAGTTGAGAAGGGCTCGGCAATCGGATTGCCCTCCGCATCAACGCCGCTCAGCAGTTGAATTGTCTTCTCCGCTTCAGTTAACCGACCGTGACAAAGCTTGATTAACTGAGTCGCTCGAGCGTAGTCGGTTAGATCGTCATCCAAAGTGCTCCCCCCTTGCTCCAAGCGGCGAACGATCTGCTCGAGTTCGCTCATCGCCTCTTCCAATGGAGGTATTTCGTCGGAAGCTTTTTTCTTGGACATGCGTTATGGAGGGTGCGAGTTCACTTTGGGCCGCAAATTCGGCGCATTCGGATTCTTCCCATTCTAGCCGGGATGATAATGCTTGCCCATGTATCTCGACAATTCAAGGATTTTTGCTTCTCAGTGGAAATCAAGGTAAGGTTCCCAATGGAATTGAAACAATTTTGACACAGATTGCCCACTAACTACCCAGCAAGCCTTTGTCGCAGATGCCTAACAAACCGTTGCCCAAACGCGAGGAGCTCGTGATGCTTAGCGAGCATCTGAAGCGACGGCTATTGTCGTCTGCGGCAGGGCGCAACCGCAAAGGGAGCAACCTCACCGCCGATTTGCGGGAGGATCTGGTTGCTGCGCTAGACTCTTTGGCTGAACTGGCGGCCATCGCGGCCTCGTTGGACTCCACCGAGTCCACGACTGCCTCAAAACAAACTTCGGATAAATCCAACTCGCTCAAAAAGTTGGACGTTGCCCAAACTGGCGCAACCGATACCACTGATGCTAACAGTAGCTCATCGCCCGCGAGTGGCGATTCCGCGGTACTAGCTGAGTCCTCCACAACAAACGGTCTCGCGAATCTCGTTTCGTCGTCGGTACAACAGTCGTTGGATCGATGGCAACAGCAGATTACTGAATCGATCGTCAAGACTCTCGCCGCTCAAACACTTTCCGAAGACGCCGTGCAACTACGGACTCTGGTGAATGAGCTGCAAGGCGAACTCTGCGACACTCGCTTTCAACTTCAAGCCGCCAATAATCAACTCGCCGAGTACCAGGCTGAGCTGAAGTTCTTGCACGAGCAGTTTGAGAAGGTCGAGCTGAGCCTATTCGAAAGCGATCCACGCTGCAAAGTCTCCGACGGTTCAGAGCCACCTGCTGGATCAAGCATCGAACAACTCGAAAAGTTTGAGCAGTTGCGGCTTCAACTGGACGAATCGGCCGCCGACGTTGCCAAACTGCGCGAGCAGAATGAAGAGCTGGTACTTCTACTTGAAGAACTAACCAATAGTACAGAAGCGAATCAGGATGCTCCCGACAACTTGGCTCAGCAAGATCAACTCCAAGCGATCATCGGCGATTTAGAAAGCGAACTCTCTGACGTCCGCTTCCAATTGCAAGCCGCCAATAGTCAGCTTGCCGAGTTCCAAGCGGAGCTAAAGTTCTACCACGAACAATCGGAACTGGGCGAGCCCAGGATATTCAACTTTGATGCGCCGCCACAACAACCTACGCCGAGTGTTAGTGCCGAGGAGCTTGAAGAGCTTGCGCAATTAGGCGAACTGCGACAACAACTACAGTCTGCGCTAGCTGAGACAGAGGACCTGCGCCAACAGAATTCGGACTTGGCAGCTAGGCTAGCTCAACAGCTAACCAGCGCGGCAACTTCCGATAAGCCGACAGGTCGCGGCAGCGGTGAACAACTTAGCTGGGAACAACGCAAGCTACTGATCCTCAAGCAGCTTGAAGATGACTCGATCAGCGGCAACGAATTTATCCCGCATGAGGAAAAGCTGAGCATTCAAGAGGTACTGGATTCGACGCAAGCTGAGATCACACGTCGAGACGAAGAGATTGAAGAGCTGCGCGAAATCGTGCGCATGCAGTCGGAAGCTCGTGACGGCCTAGCCATTGGTGCAGCCGGTGTTGCTCAAATGCTCGACAGCGACGAACTGATTCAGCAGGAGCGTCAGAAGCTTCGAGAGATTCAGGAAGAGTGGGAAAGCAAACTACGTCAGGCCGAAATCGATCTTTCGATGGAGCGCGCGAAGATTGCTCGCGAGCGCATTGCGTTGGACAAGCAAAAGGAAGAACTGACACAATCTACCAAAGAAGTGGTCATGCCTGCCTGCACTGGTAAAGGAAAAGGCAAAGAACGCCGGTGGCTTAGTATTCTTGGGCTGGGGGAACAAGCCACTGATCAATCCACGGACTAGTCCACGGATTTCTCCACGGGTAGTGCGCAGAAAAAACGCCGACTAGCAAGAGAGCGATGACGATCCACTTGCTCAGTTGAGTTTTCACCGATGCCATGCCGCGAACAGCTAGCCAAAACCAAAGTGGTATCAACCAGAACGACCATCGCAAGCCGCTGCAGACGCCACCGTAATTGCGATCCTCTAAAGGTCGAGTCAAATAGAACCCGACCACAATGATACTGGTTATTACAGTAGCTGCGGCCAGGATACGTTCGGCTCCAAATCGATCGACTAGCGAACTTAGAGGCGATGTTGACGTTAATGTTGACGTTAATGTTGATGTTGATGTTGATGTTGATGTTGATGTTGATGTTGATGTTGATGTTG
>CAYWNG010000146.1:0-1210 GCA_964458685.1 uncultured Pirellulaceae bacterium | reverse complement strand
ATGCTTTGCTGGATGTTCGCAGAGGCTGCTTGGTCAATACCGTTTCGGGAGTCTCCCCCGCTTCGAAACGTCATCAGAGCCCCCAACACCGCGATGAACCAAACTGGAGTCAGGCTAAAGATGCCGTGGTGACCAAGCAAACAATGGAAGGCGTACTTGAGCTTACTCGGCTCGCCCTTATCCACGCCTTTCTTTTTTCCTTCTAACCAATAGCTTTGGGGATAGTCGTACCAATCACCCCATTGATAAATGCCTAAGCGATTGCTTCCATCTTTGCGCAAGGCGATCCGCCATTGCGAGGCTTCGTCCCACAACTCCCAAACCGCTTCGCGACGACCTTTGCGAATGATCGACTGGTCGCTGAGTTCGAAACCCAAGGGACGCAGCTTTTCAACGATCGGCGATGTCGGCAACTGGCTAAGATCTTCACTATCGTTAGGCAAGTCCATTGTCGCGATCAGCGCTCCGACAGCTCTTTGTGAATAGGCCGGTCGCCACGTTCCATGGGCGATATAGTTTGTCGCGAAGAAAGCGATAGCCACAGGCAACATGGCTGTGGCATGAAAGAGGACCGCTTTGCGATAGTCCACCATGAACAGCAGTCCAGCGACGATTACTAACCACAACAGCGCCGGCAACTCATTGGCCGCGGCAAAGCTAGTCGCAAAACCGGCAAGAATAAACCAACCCGTTCGCAGGTCGCGTCGCACTACAATTCGCTCGGCCGCCCACAACGATACCGCCGCTGAAATCGCTCCTGGCGTGTGGTTATTCAGCGTGACAATAAATGTCGAGAGAAAAGTTCCAAAGGTTGCCAAGACGGCAAGGATTCCGAATTGCCAGTTATCTAAGGCTGCGTGATCGGCCCAGCGGATCATCAACCACCACAGCCCGAGCATCGGCAGAAAATTGACGATCACCAGAATGATCTGCGCAGCTTCGAAAGGATCTCTCAACAGGCTATAGCCCGTCGTATTCCGGACTAGCCAATAGACTCCGGCATAGATGGTCGGTAACAGCGGTGGCTTGCTGCTGTAGAAATGCTGCTTTCCATCGGGACCACGATGTTGCACCATATCAATGGTGTACCAAGTTCGACGATTGGTCTCTTCGTCACGGATCTCGATAATGTCATCGATCTCGTACGAACCTTTGGGTGTTATCGCCAGATTGGTACACCATCGGCTGCTATCGTTGGCGCTCAGTAATG
>CAYWNG010000145.1:8651-11619 GCA_964458685.1 uncultured Pirellulaceae bacterium | reverse complement strand
AATGATCATGCAAGCGACGCTGTTCGACTAGCAGTCGCTCAAGCTGTGCAAAGTCGTCATGCTTGAAGTTCCGCAAGGTCGCTCCGGCACCTTTAGCTTCGATGGCTGAACGTTGCACGCTGTTGTGGACTTCTTGGTCGGTCAGCAACAGCGATCCAGTTCGCATGAGCAGAGGGATGATGCCATGATTGGCCAAAGTGACGGTGGTGAACACCATCACGTCATCAACACCCAGCCAGTCAGCCAATCTCTTCTCCAAGGTTTGGAAGAGATCTAGCTCGGCCGCCGCCCGAGCCGACCCAGCAAGCGTCCCCCACTTCGCTATTGCTTGCTGGGCCGACTCGATCATCTCTGGATGCGATTCCAAACCCAAGTAGTTGATCGCATTGAAGTTGATCAACTTCTTACCGCCAATCATTACCTCACGACCATTGATCTTCTGGAGCTGGCAGTAGGAGTTAGGAACATTCTTGGCGTGCTCGCAGTAAAACTTGAATGTCCGATTGTCCATTCGATTGTCGAGCAGGTTATGAAGTGAGCTATGGGTTTGAACTTTCATGATGGCCTCTCGACCTAAAGGGCTGGCGGTATTGCGTTGAGAATTGCGAGCCCCATTGGGATCGCTAACAACACACCTAGCGCAGCCTTGAAAGTTCTGTTACCAAAGATTCTGAGAGGTCCCACATCGGCCGGAAAATCCCTCAGGCTTGCCCTGTGGATCGTTAGGCTTTGAGCTACTTACAGAAGATTCGCCATGTAGTGAAACACTTCACATAATGGCCTTATCCGCCTATTTGAATAGTCCCCTTACCGACGCGCTTTGCGTCTGCTGAATCCCAAAATAACGCCAAGTGTTCCTACCAGCAGAAGACTCGATGGCTCAGGAACGGCAACGATAGTTTGAATGGAAGCAGTTCGGAAGATCAGGTCGTTCTCCGGAAAGGGCTCATTGAAATCGACAAAGAGGTTGGCAAATGCGGTATTGTTCGCTAATGACAGAGACAGCGATGTAACATTTCCCACCGCTCCTGCGTCAAATGTCATGGTGCCCAAGAGTATTGCATTGTTCGTCGCTTTCGCTGGATTCGCTGGATTGCTGACCAAGCCCTCCATCAGCACCGTCTGTCCCACGAAATCAACCACAATTGCGCTAGTGTTCAGATCCCAATGCGCTGCAAGCGATCCGAAGGGTGGTGTTTGTGTTGGTGCTGCTATGCCTGCTGGACCGCTCTGCTGGGCGTAGCTCATCGTCGCGCCCATAGAAAACATTCCGATTGTGTTCAAACGATCTTCTGTACCCGTTTGGATTAGATAGATTGGAATATCGACCGTGCCGCCTGCGTTCACTGTAAACGACTGATTAGTGCCTGTGGTGTTGAATGCGTAGACCATTTCGGCGTGAGACCTTGAACTGCACATTACCACTGCACAAATCAGTTCCGCGAAGTCGCTTTCGTCCAACGCGACTGATCAAATGGCACCCCGTCGCCGACGTCGAACCATAGCAAGCCCAATTGCACTAGCAACATGCAAAATCGAACTTGGCTCAGGGACCGCGGTAATCGTAACAATGCCGCTATTCAACATTGAATAAGAGGATGGGTCAATTTTGGGCTGGTTAGGGTCCAGATCCCCAAGATCAAGATTCTGGAAATAGCTCTGGTTTGGATCTTGAAGCAAAGAAACGCGGAAAGTACCTGTTGAAAGACCCGGCGTTGGCGTAATGTGCTGTAATTCGAGCCTAGCCAACAAATATGACTCCCCGACAGAGATTGTAATTGGCGTAACAGTCGCCTCAGCATCGCCGCCGACAAGTTGCAACCGATTCGGATCCTGACGAACTGAGGTGAAGTTATCAAACGTAGACTTACCTGCAAAAATGTAGTTTGACTGCCCTTGCTCACTACTCAATTGTTTCAGCGGATTAGCCGAATCAAAACTCTCTTGAAACTCAAGAATCCCTCCATTGACTAACAAAACATCAGAGATTTCCACTTTATAGTTGAAAAGAGTAAAAGTGTCTGAACCATTGCTTTCAACAAAAAGATCGATATAGCCAACTCCACCGGATTCCACGTATCCGCTACCGAATCGCAAGATTAGGTCGGCAGTCGCGTTGTTACAAAGGCTCGAGAACAATCCCGCCAACAAAAGGACTTGAAATTTTCGATGGGCATTAACAAAGAGGTTTCTTGCAAATTTGTTCATGAGGTATTCTCCAGGATGATTTTTTCTAGATTTGTTTAGTCGAGCGAGGAAAGCAATTAGTCATCAACCAAAGGCTTAAGATGGGAAGCTAGTTTTCGATTCAAAGTGATTTGGCTGTTGACTCGCAGTCGGTCAGTACTGTTGACGGCTCCACTGCCATCGACATCTCCATTGAGGTTCAAGCCGGTTCGTCCAATTTGACTATCGACAATCACTCGATCGGCCGTCGTGACCTCGTAATCGCCATTGGCATCGCCAAGAATTCTTGCGAACTCAAAGACCTGATCCACAGCATCCAGATAGTCTCCATCACCATTACCATCCACGCGAATTCGATAGAATCCATCGCCGGTATTGGTTGTTCGAGAGCCAGTGATTCCGTTGATACCCCAGTCAAGCCGAATTTTGTCTCCGACTACATTCGCAGCAAATCCAGGCACAGGCGTTCCGCTTCCAGGAGCTACGCTGGTCGCATCAAGAGCAAAACGTTCTACAGAAATCGGATTGAGCAGCAATAGATCTGTTAGTCCTGTTTCGTTGTTGAACAAGATGTCTACGTATCGAATATAAGACCTCTGTTGACCACCGAGCTGAACATCAATACCGGATGCGATCAGACTATTCGCCGCAAACGTCACATCAATGATCAGATCTCCATTTGCACCAGGAGCACTTTCGACGTTCCCAGCCGAATCGCGTCCAATTGTGAAGAATCGATACTTGTGAGTGATCCCGTCTGTGCGGCCTTGATACAACACTG
>CAYWNG010000145.1:0-8641 GCA_964458685.1 uncultured Pirellulaceae bacterium | reverse complement strand
CCGTTCGCATCTGGTGTACCAACGGCCGTCGAACGTACCAAATCAGCAGTCCCACCATCGATAGAGACGTAGAGATCGATGAAACGGAGGACACCTCCACCGTTTTCAGTCCCACTAGTCTGCACGGTGAATGCACCAAAACGGTTGTAAGTGGCGGAGTTAACTTGCGTTATTGGCGAATCGAAGTCACCGACCGCAATCTGAGCATCACTACCAACCTTAACCTCTGCGTTTCCGGCATGATCTACTGCTATGCTCTTGAAGAAGTAGTTGTGGTTACTTTGAGCAACAAAGTTCGTCGTCAGCGGACCAGAGGCATCCAGCGACTTGAACAATGTGAATGCACCTCCATCTCGGGAGACATACAAGTGGTACATCGAAATTCCGGAGACATCGCTACCTGCCGGTCCGGCTGGATCGAATCCCAACACATTTATCGGAATGACTAAGCCAGTTGCTTGTGCGGACACTCCACTTATCGAACTCACTGGTGGAGTAACGTCCTGAACAACTATGTTCGCTAGTATCCTGCCTTCGCCAGTTGCGTCTGCGATGCTCGCGGAAAATGGATCCGAGAGAGTCACGTAGAACAGCTCATCGGATTCAGCAAACAAATCGGCTTTGACGTTCACTGTTACGGTTCGTGTCAGAGAGCTTCCAGGCGAGAATACAATGATTGCTCCCGTGTAGTCATAGTCGCCACTCGCTACAGTAGCGGTTCCATCAACCGTCTGGTAAGAGACACGAACCTCAGATTCTGATGCATGCGAAAGCGATACAACAAACGTAAACTGCACCATGCCATACGCGGGCTCGGATGCGGTGAAATCCGAAATGCTGATCGTTGGCTCGGCTTCGTTGTCTAGGTTTGCCAAGCTGATGTTAGGTATCGACAAGCCGTTGTAGAAACTGTCAAAGCTTGATGTCGCGCTAGTTACTACTTCAAAGGAAACATCTCCGTCCAATCGGCTATCGTCCAGCCCCGTGATAGTCACCGTCTGCGGCACATTCCAATTGGTCGGCGTGAAAGTGACGACAGACTGGGATAAGAGAGCTTCGTCTTCCCTACTAGACGTTACTAAAAATGAGACATCTGCCGTGGGTTGTGTATTCAGGACAACTTCAAAGCTCGTTGAGCCTCCAGACTCGCTGGTCGTCGCCGAAGTCGGTGGCGTGAAGGTGATGCCCGCTATGTCGTTGTCCAATAGCTCAATCTCTTGAATCAAGTCGGCAATCTGTGAGTAGATAGAATCCGATGATTCAACCGCATGCTCGATGCTAACTGATAGCAGGGACTCGGCAATCAGATCGTTGATCGCGGTGATCGTTACCTGCTGTGGAATGTTCCAATTACTACTGGTAAACAAGAACTGGTTGGCTGAAAGCGAGATTTGGCCAAGGTCGGCAGTCAGGCGAATCGTAACGTCACTGGTCGGCTGCGAAGAGAGACTCAGCGTGTAACTGATTGTCGAGCCACCCTCGGTAACACTCATACTACCGGTTGGGGTCAGTACAATTCCAGCTTGCAACAGCGCATTGACGAATCCAGGACCGGAAGTTGTAAAGAGTTCACGTGAGCCGGCGTTGTTCTCTGCGGAGAAGAGAGTTTTTTCACCTGCCAAGCCGATCACTTGCGGCAGGGAACTTGACGATATATTCAAGTTGGAAACCAATTCCGCGGGACTCATGCTGCGCCAAAGTTCATAGCCATGAGTTGCATCATAAGCAGCCAAATAGAGAGCATTACCAACGGCGGTTAAGCCAATAGGATTAGAACCGTCGGGGCCCGGCAAAATCTCACGAAGAATTGTGCCTGAAGCCGTTCCGTCGCTTTCCCACAATTCCCGCCCATGGATACCGTCGTCAGCAACAAAGAATAGCTTTGTTCCATTCACAACAGTAAATTGATCCGGACTGCTGTCTCCTGAAAGATTAATGTCCAAAAGTAGTCTGGTGGTTGCACCATCGCTGAACCAGACTTCGTCACCGACTAAGCTGCCATTGGTCGACAGCCCTGAAGCTCCAAATACTACTCCACCCAGGTAAGCTGTTAATCCGTGTGGATTCGAGTCTTGTGCTCCCGGGAATAGATCAGCAACTAGAGTCGGCAAACTAGCCGGACCATCGATCATCCAAAGCTCGTTGCCGCGAGTGCCGTCGTTCGCAACGAAAAATAGCTTGCCTCCGCTAACGGTAAGCTCAGCAATCTCAGAACCGATGGATCCGATTCGAATATCGTGTGCAATCACAGTTCCTGCATCAGTCCCGTCGCTGGACCACAGCTCTCTTCCCTCAGCACCTTCTAAAGTGAAATAGAGCTTACCAGCATAACCGATCAGCTCTTGAGGCTTACCTGTACCCAACTGCGAGACTCGAGAAGGGTTCCCAGTGTTGGTCACTTTCCAAAGATCATGTCCACCCAGCCCATCGCTAGCCAAGAAGAACAGAACATCGCCAACTACAGTCAGATTCGTCGGAGTTCCATGCGTTGCACCAGCTAGCGCATCAACGACTAGCTGGATCTCGCCCGTTGCTAAGTTTAAGCTGCGAAGTTCGCGACCAGATTCAGCAGTATCGGCAGCGAAATAGATATGACCTGCGAAACTCGTTAACTCATTCACGTTCGACGAGGAAGGACCTGCCATAAGATCTGCGACCAGGGCAGCACCTGCGGAAGTACCTATTGTGCTCCACAGCTCATTTCCATGGGCTGCTGTATAGGCGACATAATAGGTGAGTCCTCCAACTACGATCGATTCGGCGGCAATCGTGCTTGTATCCAGAAGAAAATCATCATCCACGTTCGTCAGAAGTGTCTCTGCAAGATTGATATTGGCGTAGCTGGCATCAGCGCTGATCGTCGAGGAGAATCGGACAGCAAACTGACGATCACCATCGTCGATAGTATCATCTACACCGCTGACGAGCACACGTTGTGGAACATTCCAGTTCTCGGGTGTAAACGTCAGCGATGAAACGTCCAGTTGGCCTTCCCCTGGTAGGGAAACCGTAAGCGGAATGATTACGTCCGCTAAAGGCTGACTATTGAGAACGACCGTAAACAAAGCACTCGCCCCGGATTCGCTAACCACAGGGGAATTAGCTCGAGTGACTGTGATGCCCGCTGTATCGTTATCGGTATTGGTAATCGCAATCGGTGGTGCGATCACTCCAGAATACTCAAGGCTTGTCGAGACCACCGGTCCCCATGTAACTTGGAAAACTACATCGCCGTCATCGACAAAGTCATCAACGCCATAGATCGTAACCGTTTGCGGAATATTCCAATTGTCAACGCGGAACGTTAGCTGCGATGTAGACAGTTGACCTTCCGATCCGTGATTGACTCTGATCGGTATGGTAACATCGTAGGCTGGTTGCGTAGCCAGTTGCACCGTAATCATGCTTGCCTGAACACCAGCTTCATCCACTGTCGTTCTACTAGGAGTCGAGAGGATCAAGCCAGCCGTATCACTTTCTACCTGGATCAAGCTAACCTGCCCCGAGATCCAGTTGTTGGAAGTGAAGATTAATTGAGCCGTACCAGCAATACCATCCAAATCAGCAGCGCTGTGTACGGTGACGGTTTGAGGGATGTTCCAGTCTGTTGGCGTAAACGTCAATGTACTTGGTGACTGAATCGAGAAACCACTGCCTGCGGTTGCCAGTTGTACTTGCACAGTAACCGGTACGCTTGGTGCAGACGAGAGCTGGACAGTGACTGTATTTGTTCCGCCCTCGCTTACCTGCAACTTGCCGCCAACCAAAACCGCTGTGGGCAGGATCGTTCTTGCGGCATCTAGCTCTTTCAGTTGAATTGAGAGCGGTTGTGATCCAGCAATATTAGCTGCCAGGGCTACGGTCGCTTCGCCGTCTGTTGAATCACCGTCCAAAGCTGCGTCAAACTGAATGTACTGAAACTCATTCCAATTCGTAGCGTTAAACACGAATGAGTTTGGCGAACCAGGACGAAGAGCGATATCTGCATCACCGGTTAAAGACTGAAGGCTAACCGTTACATCGTTCAATGGTTGCGTTTTCAAGCGAATACCGAGCGCTGCGGTCGAACCTTCTTCCAGGATGACCTCAGTAGCGGTAACGTCTAAGGCGACGCGGTTGTCAATCTGTGAGACCGGGACAGTGACATTCGCCTGACCATCTGTGGCAAACACAAAGCTTGCTTGATCATCGATCAGATCGGTATCGTCACCCGCCGCCAGTTCCGTGGTTTGCCAGACATTCCAATTGGAACTGTCGAAGTAGAACACAGTCGGACCATTGTTGATCAACTGTGACGAACCGCCACTCTTACCGAGTGTCACTGCAATCGGCGTCTCAGGTGCGTACAGAATACGGAATCGCAGTTCGATGCTACCGTCTTCCGCAATTTGCGGAGCTATGTTCGAAAGCTCTAGCCAACGACCATCCTCTTGCTCAATCATCGTGACGCTGGCCGACGCCCATTGGTCTGCTCGCGCCACGAAACTTGCCGACCCATTAACGATGTCAGAGTCCTGCGCCGCTGTAACCACGACAGTTTGAGGTACAAACCAATTGTCTGGCGTGAAAGTCAAAGTGCGGGGTGAACCAATGGCCAAATCAGCGTCGCCACTATCCCAACCAACAGTCACAGTAACATTACTCGCAGGCTTAGCGAACAGCTCGACATTGAAAGTGTTGAAACCGCCTTCATTCACCTTGTCGTTTGGCGCTGCGGGTTGAGTAATCACGATCCTGCGATCATCATCACGTTCCGTCACTTGCGTAATTGCGCTCGTCCAACTGTTTGCAGTCCAGGTGACATTGGCTAAGCCATCGATTCCATCGCTATCGGTCGCCACGGATAACGGCAGGAACTTAGTCACCGACCAAGTATTTGGCGAAAACTCAAGTGTACTGCCTTCGGCAATAGTCACATCCGCATCGCCAGTTAACGCTGCTGTAACAACAACCGACTGGTCCGGCATGCCGGCCAGCCGAACTCCTATCAGGACCAATCCCCCTTCGTCAACGACGACTTCACCCGTGGCAATCAAGTTGCGATCATTGTCGAGAGCCGAGACCGAAATGTTCGAACTGGTCCAACCCGCTGATGAAATCGAAAAGTTAGCTTGCCCGTTCAGTGCATCAATATCTTCAGCCGCGCTGAAGGTGAGCAACTGTGGTTGGCTCCAATTGGCGGGAGTGAAGGTAAGAGCGGTCGTTGTCGAGAGCGTGGGATCACCACTGATCTTGGCTATACTGACGACCACGTCGACCAAAGGTTGCGCAGATAGCGAAACACCTACAGATGCAGTTGAGTTCTCTCCAACACTCAGTGCATTGTTGGTAAGAACGATGCTGGCCACATTACTTTCAACTTCACGCAATTCAATCAATTGCTCGTACAAGTATCCCTCAGGCAGCAGAGTGCCCGTGATTGAGAACAGTGCTGTGCCATTTACGGCATCCGCATCGGCAGCGGCAGCGAACGATATGGTTTGAGGTTGATTCCAGTTCGAAGGAGTGAACACGACTGTCGATGTCGACGGAGAGATATCGGCATCGCCAGATACGCGAGCGACCGTCAGCGTCAGGTTGCTGGTTGGCTGGCCGGCTAACTGAATTCGAACATTCTTCGAACCGCCCTCGGGAACATCAAAGCCCGCGCTCATGGGGGAATCTAGCACGATGATCCGTCGGTCATCATCGCGAACGAGCACATCGAGTGTTGCGTCGTACTGTGATCCAGCGATACCGAGTATTTGACTCAAGAAGAATCGGACTGCCCCTTGAATATCGGCGAGGTCGGAATCACTGGCGACTGTGAAGCCGAAGTTCCTTGGTACATTCCAGTTTTGCTCGGTGAACTCGATAACGCTTGGGAATGGGAAATCGAAATTCACACCGCCTAAGTTCGCATCAGTTGAAGGAGTAAGGTACATCTTCCTCGTCGGAGCACGATCCAGTGCGACCGTGAACGTGGCTTGCTGCCCTTCGGTGGCCAGTAGTCCTCCGCTGGGCGCTAACGATCCGGGGGTGATTACCAGTGCAGGCTTGGCTTCCACATCAAATCGGATACTGGTGAGATATTCTCGCGGCACACCGCCAATAGAGAGATCGTCCAGGTCGCGTACAAGTAGCTGCACCGTTATGAATCCAACTGAAGGAGCGCTAGTTGTGAGAGTAGGTGATGTGCTTCGATTCAATACTTGATTGAGCTGATTGAGTGCGGTCCATTGATAGGTAAAGTTCGAACCATTACCGGGATTAGGGTCGTTAACGACTGACTGAAAAGTGAGGAATGGTGAATTCGGATATGCCGGAAGTAAAAACTCGGGAGTAGATGTCACGATGCGTACGACAGCAGAATTTGGAGTGAAGTAGGTTTCGACTCCGCGTCTGGTTAACTCTGGAATTGATAGTGCATAGTCAGTATTGGATAGCGGATTGTTCGTGATCGTGACGGACTTTAGATTCGATGGATTGCTGGACGTAATCGTGCTCAGAGCTAACTGTCGAATAGCGGTGATATCCGTCAGTTGATTTCCGCTCAGATTCAATTCTGCGAGCGATGTCAGCGAGGTGAGTCCGTTAAGTCCAGTTAGCTGGTTACCATCCAATCGAAGAGTCTTCAATTTGGTTGCCGAAGCCAGCGAGCTGAAGGTAAACGTGGTGAAGGCGTTATTGCCCAATGAAAGCTCTTTGAGCTGCGTGAGCTTAGCAAGCTCATTGTTCAATGCGGTTTGGTTGGAAGCGACCGATGTATTGGTTAACGAAAGTCTTTCTAGCAGCAGCGGCAACGGCGTCTGCGCGGAAACCGTGAACGTGGTCGAATTGGCTGAAAAGCTTCGCAATTGCGGCATGTTTTCCAAGAATGCGAAACTGGTCAGCCCCGAAGACGAAACGTCTAATGATCGCAAACGAGTGAAGCTAGCGAGAGTTGTGGCGTTCGCGGCAGCGTTGGTGCCGCCAAGCGAGTTGTTGTTGATCTTGAGCGACACCAGCCGTGATGCAAACTGTAGTCCGCTCAAGTTGGTAATCCCACGGCCCGAAAGATCAAGTTCAGTCAGTTGAGCGAGATCCTTTTGCGTGAGTGGCCGGAGAAGAGTTGGTACTCCCGCTTTGGTAACGATCGGAATGCCAATCTTGGCGGCGATAGCGTTGCGCAGATTCACATCCGCGATCGTGACGTTCTCATTGGGCGGCGCATACTTGTCGTCTCTGGCAAGTTGCCCTGAGACCGGATCAGAACGAGTGTTGCCAGTCGCGACCAAGTCCATAACCTCGATCGTTTCGCCGATGACTTTATTCGATCCAGTCCCAATCGTGATCCGATCCAGTCCACCATTACCGACGATCGAATCGTCCCCGTTTCCACCGTCGAGCAAATCGCGATCATTCACGACAGCGATATCGGTGATGGCTCGTGAACGCGTAGGAGCGGCGATGTGGATCTGGAATGGGAGTGGCTGGTTCCGCCAACTTGCATCACCAATATCGTGTACGCGCATGAAGTACTGTCCGGCACGAGCATCTCGTAAATCGGCCGTTGCGATACCCAATGACAAGGGCCGACCGGTGTGATCGAACAGATCGAACACTAAACGTGATTCGGCCCCCAAAAGTGGATCGTTGCTCAACACTTGAACGAAATCACTGGATGTTCCGTCGGACAGTAATCGGAAACTAAACCAACGCTCCGCTCCGCTGGTATCTGCAATCTCGCCACCGTCAAATACAACGGTTGAGTTCGCTTCGAGGTTGGAAAAGAGATACGCAGTGCCCGCGTTACCGGCTGCACGGTATGCGCCGATGGCCATTGAACCGCCGGATGCGACCACGCCCAATCCGAACAGCGATCCAACTGTTGGATTCGGATTATCTAGCCTCGCAATCAAAGCTCCAGTCGTGGCCTTGTAAATGAACGCACTTCCGCTATCGGTTGTGGCAACGTTGTCGGAAGGAGCTCCAACTATGACAGTATCGCCATCAATTGCGACTCCGAGCCCATAAAGATCACCTGTTTCAGGCGATGGATTGGCAAGCGACGCAATCAATGTGCCATCTATTGCGTTAAATAGATAAGCACTTCCGCCGTCGACTGCACCTGTGTCATCTCCGGATGCTCCAACAACAACTGTATTGCCCGAAATAGCGACCTCAAGTCCAAAGTATTCATTAATGCCTGGCACTGGATTGATCAAAGTCGAGATCAAAGCTCCAGTCAACGCATTGAATACATAGGCTCGGCCACTATTGCTCGCACCGATATCGTTTAGGGAAGCCCCGACAACAATGTTGTTACCCGAAACGGAAACACTGGATCCGAAGCCGTCGTCCACCGCCGTCGATGGATTAGTCAATGTACGAAGATGTTGGCCTGTGACTGCGTCAAACAGATAAACACTTCCGTTGTTATTGGCGACGGTATCATCAGAAACCGCTCCCACGACGACCAAGTTTCCGGATACAGCTACGCTCCAACCGAATTGGTCCCCCGCGCCGGGAATTGGGTTGATTATTGTGCGAAGCAGAGCGCCTGTGGTAGCGTCAAATATGTAGACAGCACCGCTATCCTCTGCACCCGTGTTGTCTGAGAAGGCACCAACGGCAACATAGTTTCCGGAAATTGCTACATCGTATCCAAAGCGGTCGTCCG
>CAYWNG010000144.1:0-11621 GCA_964458685.1 uncultured Pirellulaceae bacterium | reverse complement strand
GTGCGCCAGCGATTGGAATTGCAGCGGCCTATGGTGTTTTGCTTGCTCGCGTCGATGGTAATTCTGCGCAGGTAGCGATCGCTGAGCAAGTCAACGATCAAGTCGCCGCCTATCGCCAAGCCGCGGACTATCTTGCCACCAGCCGTCCCACGGCAGTCAACCTGTTCTGGGCACTCGATCGTATGCGACGCGTGCTCGATCGATCGATAGCCTCTCTAGAATCGCTTAGGCATTTGATGTGGCAGGAAGCGGTTCGCATCCATGACGAAGACCGAGAAATGTGCCGCGCGATCGGTCGCTTTGGAGCAGAACTGATTCCGCAGTCGGCGACCATCATTACGCACTGCAACGCCGGTGGCTTAGCAACCAGTGAATACGGGACTGCCCTTAGCGTCATCTTCACCTGCGCCCAGCAAGGCAAGGCGATCAGTGTTTATGCCGACGAAACGCGACCGTTGTGGCAGGGTTCGCGACTGACTGCGTTCGAACTGCATGCGGCTGGCATTCCCACGACTGTGATCTGCGATTCGATGGCCGCTCATGTGATGCAGGCAAGAAAAGTAGATGCCGTCATCGTTGGTGCCGATCGCATTACGGCTCGCGGCGATACGGCCAATAAGATTGGGACCTACGGACTCGCTGTTTCGGCAAAGCATCACGGTGTCCCGTTCTACGTCGCCGCGCCTAGCAGCACTTTCGATCTGACTCTGATTCGCGGGCAAGAGATTCCCATCGAGCAGCGAGCTGGGGAAGAGATAACTAAACCCTACGGAATTCCTTTGGCTCCCGAAGGTGTCGACGCATATAATCCAGCCTTTGATGTAACGCCCGCCGAGCTAATTACGGCGATCATCACAGAACGAGGCGTCATCAGTCCTGTAACAGAACGCGAAGTTCGATCCATGATTGGATCGCCTTAAATTACCTAACAATTCAGCGAGTTCACCGATGCATTTTGGTAAGTCTTTCTCATCTCGGTCTTTAACCATTGTCGTATCGCTGATTCTTCTGGCCGTGCTTGGTCATCCAGCTTGCACCGTTGCCCAAGAAGCTGTTGAGACGGCAAAAGTTGATCGCCTGGTACAACCCTATCTCGACAGCAAGACTCTGGGGGGCCTTAGCGTAGGCGTCTTGCATCGCGGAAAGAAGACCTTTGTTGGATACGGTTCTACTAAAACCGCTCAAGTTTCCAAGCCAGACGAAAACACGGTTTATGAAATTGGTTCGATCACCAAAGTCTTCACCAGTCTGTTACTTGCGGATGCGATCAGCCGAGGCTTAGTAAAATTGGAACAGCCGATAACGGAACTGTTTCCAAGCGATTTGCCCAAGCCGCATTCCAGCCTGTCAAAGATCAACTTCAAGCAGCTTTCGACGCACACGTCGGGACTACCTAGAATGCCCAGTAATTTCGACTTGAGCAATGTCGACAATCCGTATGCCACGTACGATCCTCAGAAGATGTTTGAGTTCCTTCACGGTCATCGACTGACACGCGAGCCTGGAAAGAAGACCGAGTACTCCAACCTAGGCGTGGGCTTGTTGGGATATTTGATTGCAAGTAAGCAGAAGACAGAGTACGAGACTTTACTGAAAGAGAAATTGCTTGCACCTCTACAGATGAACGACTCGGCTGTAACGCTCAACGAGAAGCTCAAGCCTCGATTGGCACAGGGGCACGATTCGGATGGTATCGATCGTGGGCCTTGGGATTTTTCATCCTTAGCCGCGGCAGGTGCCATTCGCAGTACTGCCGCTGATATGCTCAAGTTTGCCGAAGCCAACTTGCATCCCAGCGAGTCCATGCGCGAGATGTTCGATCTGGCATGGAAAGAGCATCAGCCAGGATTGTCGAAAGACGATCGAGCGATGGGATTAGGTTGGTTCATTGCCGGAGATGGTCACACGCGTTTTCACAACGGGCAGACTGGCGGCTACCATTCAGCACTCTTTATCAGTCGCAAGCTGGACTTGGCCGTTGTCATTTTATCGAATACCGCCAGCGGTGAAGTCGATCGACTAGCTGAGGATATCTTCAAGATGGTAGCTGGAGATCCTGTCGAGCCGCGAAAGTTTGACGCACCGATCGTTGTGCCTGAAGAGGTGATGAAACGCTACGTTGGCGTGTACGAACTTGTTCCTAACATTGACTTCACTGTCAGTGTTCAGGATGGAATGCTGATGGTTGGACTGACAGGACAGCAGACAATCCGAGTCTATCCTAAGTCGGAAACACTTTGGGAGTACAAGGTGGTCAAAGCTACGATCACCTTCCGCCAGGATAAGGATGGTAATTGGAACGAATTGGTTCTATTCCAAAACGGCATTCGTCAGCGCGCTATTCGCAAGCCGTAGTTAATGAGTCATGCTGGATAGACATTGTTAGAATTACCTTTGCCTAGGGAATTCTAACTGGAATTCCTCCCTGTCCCGCTTCTGCGCACTAATCTAAATTTTGTCGTTCGCCCACACATAAATTGGATCTCTCTATGAATCAACATCGAAGCGGCGCGACGCTGGTGTTCATCATTGTAATGCTGTTAGTTGATGTCGTATCGGCGCTGGTGGTTAGCTCGAGTAGCGGAATGTCGCGCGGTTTGGAAATGTTATTTGGTGGCTGTATCTCTGGGCTTGTCATGGGTCAGTCTATCTTTGCATTCGTGTGGAGCGGCTTAGTTGGCGACTCCTGGTTGCGCTCGTATTTTCAAGCTATCGGACTCGCTGCACTGGCAATATTCTTGGTGATGATGGCTACTGTTTTGGGATCCAGCTTTGGCCCTACGAACTTGACTAGACCACTTAGCACGTTGCTAATGATTCCGCTTCTCGGCATCATCGGTAGTGTTCCGTTATGGGCAACAAGATACCTCTTGGGATGGCGATTACTGCATCACTCGCAGTCTACAGAAAAGCCGAAGGCAGTTGGTGTTGAGGACATCTTGTTGCTTACAGCCACGGTGGCTGGTGCGTTGATGCTTACCCGGGCAGCGATTGTCATCATGATGTCAGGGATAGATTCCGCGAACATGGCTTGGCAAACTACCTTGATTACGCTTGTTATTTTTGGAGTAATCTCCGCTCCTTTCTCCTTGGGAAGTGCGTGGATTTTCTTTAAATCGGAAAACAGTCAAGCTCGATTTTTGAAGATGTCGGGCTTTGGCTTGGTAACGTGGATAGTGACTATCGTAATCATGAGCCTATTTGCTCCAGGCGGTCGTGCTGGCGATCTGATTGCATTGCTGATGTTCATGGTGCTTTCAGGCTTTGCAATACTCTTTTTCGGATTGTCTTGCTTAGATTCGGACGGCCTCAAGCTGCATCGTCGTGGGAAGAAGCCTGTTGATGCTAATTCTTCAGACATCGGCTCGGAGAATCCGTTTGTTTCTGCTGCTGATGATAATTCTGGCACGTCAATCAATGATCTGACCGGTAGTTCAACTAACAATGTCGCCAACGATCCTTTCGCGAACGCAGAGAGTTCCGTTGAGAACTCGTCGCAAAGTGCAAATGGCTCCACTGGCAAGAAAAAACAATTAGAGCGTGTGCTGGTCGCTGCCCTGGTCGCCGCTGCTGTTTTCTTTACGGCCGTAGCCAATCGAAAAGAGTCGCGAGTGCGGGAGATTGAGCAAGCTCAAAAGGAAGAGCTTAATTCGCTTCGTAATCAAGCCGCCGAAATCGACTTCGAAAGTGAAGAGGATGTTCGGTATTTTCGAGCCAAACCAACCGTGGATGATTCTATAGCTGACGAACTGGATAGGTATGCTGGCTTGAGAGTCGTTGATCTCTCTGGCTGCGAGAAGATTACCGATCGTGGGGCAACACAGATCGCCAAGTTACCCAGTCTAGATCGATTGATTTTGTCTGGCACGAGTGTTTCGGATAGCTTGTTCGAGTCCATTAATCCCGGCGAGTTTTCGCTCAGAGAATTGGATCTAAGCAACACGAAGGTAACCGTTGCCGGCATCAAGAGGATGTTCGGAATCATTCGCTGTAATAAGCTGTCCTTGCGCGGATTGAACCTCAGCGACGCAGATATCAAACAATTGGAATCGCTTAAGTGCGTTGAGTGGGACTTGCGAGATAATCCGATCTCCATTCTTCCCGCCAATGCCAAGTCCATTTCATTGGGCAATTCGTCCATTGAAGTGGCTCAACTTGCACGTTTGGCTGGTAGACTGCAAAGTCTGACAATCGATGGCATGAAGATTTCAGACGATGAGTTCATTGCGCTGTTGGATCAAATGCCCTCGCTAAGATTCTTATCTCTGAAGGATACTGGTCTAACAGATAAATCGCTTGACCGTATCGGAAAAATCGCAACGTTGACTTGCCTTGAGATTGGACCGGGGAACTTCAGTGGAAACGTAGTCTTCCCGTCAGACTTCAATCTTTTGAAGCTAAAAATCAGCCATCCAAGTCTAAACTTTGGCTTTCTTTCAACCTTGGGGGCAAACTTGCAGCTCGTCGACTTACGCGATTCTGGAGTCACAGACGCCGACTTAGCGTCAATTCAAAACCTGAGGTACGTCTCTTATGTACTCGATCGAACCAAAGTTACAGTCGCGAGCATCAAGCACCTCATGACGCTTAATGCCCGCGAAATCTCGATTCGGGAAACCGGAATTACTCCAGCAGATTTCCGGCTGTTCGCCGCAGGAGCTTTCTTTACGCGATTAATCGTTGATGAAAACGTTTTCACCGACCAAGAAAAGAAGCGACTACGGCGAAACTTGCCGATTCAGTTCGAAGACAGTTTGATGTTTGAATTCAACGACGACTACTAGGACTTACTTACCTCCAATCAGAACAACTTTCGAAGGCTTGCCCCCGACATTGCTTGTAGAAGCGATTGAAAGGTCGTCGAGCTTTACCAAAGACACGGTTCCATCCCCCGAGTTCGTTAAGGCAGCTACAGTGGCGTCAGCCGAAGCTGCCAAGCTGTGATGGCCGCCATGACCTTCGACCGAGGCCTTGCCAACGTCCAGTTCCTTAGCAATCGCTGCGTCATCCCATTTGCCGTCGGTGTTTGCGTCCATGCGAACCACAGTCAGCTTGTTAGGTGCATCTTGATCCGCTGTATGGTCATGAAACAAGAACGCGGTCACTTGGCGATTCTTGCCGCGAACTAGTTCTAGACCGGCAGGCTTGTTTTTCTCGTCCATTGGAATGCTGATTGATTGCACGACAGGCTTCGAAGCCGAGGCATCGATCCAGTTCAACTTCGTTGACGCTCCGCCTCCGGTCGTAAAGCAAACGTACTTGTCAAAGGTCGTGAACGCTCCAGTCCTTACAGGCTTGTCGCCATCCTTACCCAGCGATATATGTTCGACCTTCAGATCTCCAACAGTCCACGATGCCGTTTGGGGAACCTGCAACCAGCAAATACCATCGGCGGGCGCGAAGAAGGCTTTGTCTAAGCATGCGGTCGCGCCGTGCAGTCCACCGGAAGGCAGTTTGACGCTTCCCAAAACGGTTTTATTGCCTTTGGGTTGAATTGCACATACGTCGACTTGTCCAGCATGATCGCCTTGCCGATCGATCCAAGTCGAAAAGAGGAACTTGTTTTGAACGGCCGCCAAAGTAATGTGGCCTCCACCACCGAGATGAAACGCGGCGCGTTGAGCCAAGGTGGTGGCGTTGTCGGTTTCAACAATCGTGCGCGGATCCAGTCTAGTGCAGCCGCCCAGTTTGTCGTTAGCTACAAAGAACACGCCGTCGTAGCAGTAGACGTGAGCTGGGTTTCCTTGAGCTTTGTCAAGCACTTGAGCTCGAACAGTCGGTTCGGTTGGATAACGCCAGTGGAAGTGATCGCCGTGCTCTTCCTTCTTCACGCCGCTGTCGACTAGCACCCAACCGCTTTGGAACTGGCCATCCTCTTCGTCGCGAACGCCAACAAGCAGGTAGCCTTCCGACGATTCCATCTGTACCAACGATTGCGTATCAGGGTCTAGCTTAGGGAATCCCTTAACCTCGGAAACGGGACCTAGCTTCAGCTCGGCACCCGAGTACAGATCAGCCCACTTTAGCGTGCGAGCTTGATCGTCTTGGAAGAACACGCGGCTCACACGACGACCAAGTGAGGGTGAGTTGGAGGAGTTCGTTTGAGCGCTCAGATCGCTCACACTCAGAGCTTGAACGAGTAAGGTTAAAGCAACAAAGAAAACGCGAAGTGACTGTTTCATGAGACTATTCCAATGCAATTAGAGTTTTCCACGAACTTAACGGCTAACATCCTAACGCCCATTCGGTGCACTTGCAATATGTGTGCAATTGCATATTCTTTACTTGGTTGGAAATCGGCCCGTCCTCGGCGCAATGACTTGAGTTTTCTTGGACCGAAGACTGGCGGCGGCTGTCGGATAGTTTGAATGCGGCTTAGCGCCTGCGTCATATAGCACTTTTGCACTTAGGAAAAACACGATGAAAGCCTGGATCAATTCCGTGAAGCGAAATGTCG
Organism: uncultured Pirellulaceae bacterium; assembly: GCA_964458685.1. GTDB lineage: Bacteria > Planctomycetota > Planctomycetia > Pirellulales > Pirellulaceae > Aureliella. The sequence goes on along the minus strand of CAYWNG010000144.1, from coordinate 5,164 downwards.
CTAGTTGGATGTTAGTTACTCCGATAGTCCTCTCGGGCAGCCTTGGACTTGCAGAAGAGACTTGGACTGGATTCCGAGGTAATGGTGCCAGTCAAGCCATCGCTGCTTCGCTACCTTTGAAGTGGGAAATGCGAGGCAGAGTTGAAGGAGCGTGGGACATTCGATTGCCGGGATACGGACAGTCCAGCCCAGTGATTTGGAAGAGTCGCATCTTTGTAACGGCCGTTTCGGGAGATAACAAAGAGACTCTACACCTCTTGGCAATTGACGCTAAGACCGGCGAGATTCAATGGCAAAAGCAACATGCGGCAACGCAAAAAGTAAAGGACAGTGATAACGTTAGTCGTGGTGCACCTACTCCCGTGGTTTGCGATGAAGCAATCTACTTCGCATTCGAAAGCGGTGATCTGTTCGCCTACTCGCATACAGGCGATTTGATTTGGAGTCGATCGTTCGTCGACGAATTTGGCGAGATCAAAGGCCCTCACGGCTATTCCAGCTCGCCCATCCTTGCAGACGACTCCTTGGTAATTCAAGTTACCCACGCTGGGCCATCCTATGTCATGGCCCTCAATCGAAACGACGGTTCGACGCAATGGAAAGTCGACCATCCTTCGCAAACGGGATGGAGTTCACCGATCATTGCAATAGTTGGAGATCGCAAGCAGTTGATCGTCAACTCGTCGGGAAGCGTTCGCGCCTTTGATCTTCAAGATGGTTCGCAAGTTTGGTTCCTAGAGGGACTGAAGGGCAATAGCACAGCATCGCCAACCCTTTGGAAAGACTGTGTCTTGATTGGCAGCGGCGGCGAACGTGAGGGAGGCGGCTCACGAGGGCGAGGCGGCGAGTCGACCACGGCTTCGAGCAGTGCAACGACCACCGCAGCGAGCCCGCCTGCAGGTAACTCCACCGAAGCTTCAACCAGCGCTTCAACGAGTACTACGACCATAAGCGGCTCTTCGGGGGCGTCAGCGGCTACTAGCCAGGGTAATTCAGGAGCGGGTAATTCAGCAACAGGTGCAAGTTCAACTGTAGCTACAAGCTCTGCAACGGGGCCGCGCGGCAGTGTGCTGGTCCGCATCGATGGCAAGGGCGATGTCAAAGATTCCAAAGTCGTTTGGGCATCACCGAAAGTTCAAGCCGGCTACGCATCACCGCTTGTAGTCAATGATCTAGCTTTCTTCGTCAATCGAACTGGAATTGTTCAGTGTGTCGACATGAACTCGGGAGAGGAAGTGTGGAACTACCGACTTCCAAGTGCGGTTTGGGCCAGTCCCATAGCACACAACGATAATGTCGTCATTTTCTGCAAAGATGGCGCCGTTGTTGTATTAGCCGCCGCTCGCGAGCAGCGCGTCGTGGCCGAGAATTCGATCTCTACCACCGACATCGTCTACGGCGTTGCTGCTTCGGAAGGAGCCTGGATTGTTCGTAAAGGTCGCGGCCTGCAGAGGATCGTAGCCTCTCCAGAATGAAGACTCATCGGGAAAAATGCGGGTCAATTGTTACTGTCGTGACTGATATGTCCAGTTACAATAGTCGGCTTGAAGCGTCGAGTCGTCCTGAGTTAGATCTAACAAGGGCAGTAAGCCTCGACGTATTATCGCTCGAACAATTTCCTGAAGGTTCCTTGACGTGAAGATGAATCTGCGACTGTTCCTTATCGCCCTTGGCTTGCTTCCAGCTCTGCAAACATGGTCGCAGGAAACCAAAAAGCAAAAGGATGATTCTCAAGCGATCGCCACGTCTACTCCGACAGCTTCCAACAAGTCGGAAGGTGCTTCTGGTGCTGCCAACGACGCTGCAAACGCTCAAGATCCCATCGTTGCCAAGATCGACTTGACTCTCAAGCTCAAGGATCAAGTCATCGATACGATCACAAAAGGCGATCTGTTGACGGTAGTGACCGAGCGTGAGAAAGATTACGTGATTCTCACTGTCAACGGAAAGAAAGGTGCGGTATCCAAAGAGAACGCCGCCAAGCTTTCTGACGCTCTTCCGATCTACGACGAGCTGATCCTTCAAGCACCTGAAGAAGGACGGCTTTATACGCTACGCGCCAGTGCACATTGGGCGATGAGTAACGCTGAAAAGGCTCTGGCCGATTTCGATAAGGCTATTTCTCTTGGCTATAAAGCCGCACATGCGTTTGCGAGCCGCGGACTATTCCACTCGGCCATGGGCGAATCGGAAAAGGCGATCGCTGATTTTTCTAAAGCGATCGAAGCGGATGCCAAAGACGAAGTCTCGTACATGAATCGAGCCAGCGTCTACATGGCGATTGGCCAATATGCTAAAGCCACCGAGGATTACACGGCGGCGCTGAACATTCGCAAAGAAAATCCAGTGCTGTACTCGCAGCGCGCGGTGGCTTACAAACTGCAAGGCAAACTGGCAGAAGCAGTTAAGGACTACGACAAAGCGATTCAACTGGTCGATAAAGACATCTCGGCTTGGATGGGCCGCGGCTTCGTCAAGTTTCAGATGGACAACTTTCAAGGAGCCGTCGATGACTTTTCAAAAGTGATCGAGATGGCTCCTCAATCAGCGGTTGCCTTTAACAATCGCGGCTTCAATCTTCAACAGCTCAAAGAATTCAAGCGAGCCGCTGCGGACTACCAACGCGCTATCGAGCTCGCGCCAGGTTATGTCTTGGCACTTCAAAATCGCGCTTGGCTGCTCACAACTTGCGAACAGACTGACCTTCGCGATCCGGTCGAAGCGATCGAATTGGCCAAGAAGATCAACGAGATCTCCGAGTATAAAGACATCAGCGATTTGACGTTGATGGGAGCCGCATTTGCTTCCGCGGGTGATTTTGAAACTGCTGTTGGATGGCAAGAAAAGGCCCTGGCCATTGCCACGCCAGAACAGAAGGCAATCGCCAATAAAGTGCTGGCCCTTTATAACGCAAAACAGGCTATCGAGCCCGCGCTATTGGAGCAGGCGCAAACCGATACGCAATCTTCAGCCGGGGGAAATGCTGAAGGTGCAAAAACGCCTGGTACCAGTACTTCAACTCCCTCTACACCCAAATCAAAACCAATCAAGTGATGCGTTAGAGAGGGGCTAACGAGCCAAGATCCCGCGAACATAGTCCTTGAACAGCTCCATCGACTGCGGTGGATTTGGGCCAACAATCACTGGACCATGTTGAGCTTCAGGGCGCAGGCCGTGGCTGCCTTTAACCAGCGATGGATCTAACGGAATGACGTCCATCTTATAACGCATGCCGAGTTTCTTTTGTGCCAAACGCAACGCTGCTCGAAGCTTGCTGGTCATGAATAGCTCGCACGGATCATAGCCTGGCTTGCGATGGATATCGACCGTTCTTGCAAAGTCGGGAGCGCGAAGATCATCCAGCCAATAGTAATAAGCGAACCATGCGTCGGCTTCTGCGAGCGCAATCCAGCGACCGCTGCGTGGATGATCCAGTTGCAGATCTCCAGGTTCAACAACTGATTGAACTCCAGGTAACTGTTCGAGAAGCTGCTTGACATCTTGCTCGATCGCCGGATCGTTCACGTACACGTGAGCTAGCTGATGATCGACCACAGCGAAGGCTCGCGAGTCCATGGGCATCAGCATCTCGCCAAAGGGACCATCGCGAACAACTAAGAACCCAGCTTCACGGAGACAGCGATTGATCATGACGGCTCGCGAGACCGGGACTAAACCGTACTCCGAAACCACCACGACCTGCGCTCCTATCTCTTGAGCCGCATCGATGACGACTCCAGCGCATTGATCTACCTCGGCCACTCGCTGCGGGTCATGAACGGGCTGGCGTTGGTAGTCGTAGTCCAGGTGCGGCAGATAGACTAAGGTCAGCTCGGGCCGATTCTGACGAAGGACATGTGCGCTAGCCTCGGCGATCCACTTCGAACAAGGCAGGCCAGCGGCTGGGCCCCAAAAGCTGAAAAACGGAAATTCGCCAATCTGTTGAACTAGGTTGCACTCGGTTTGATCCAAGATTCCGAAGGCCTTCGATCCGTCGCAACCATAGTGCGGCTTGGGAGTAGCAGACCAACGTACCGGAGCGCCTTGATTGAACCACCAAAACATCTTAGCGGTCTGGTAGCCCTCGTACAGTTTCTCGCCTTGTATCAGAGTGTTGGATTGCTGCCAAAAGCGAATTTCGCCAGTGTCCCGAAAGTACCATCCGTTGCCTACGATGCCGTGGTCGCGAGGCGCAATGCCGGTAAGCATGGTAGCTTGCGAAGTGCAGGTAACCGCGGGAAATGGGCTGGTCCACGCCGATCCACTTCCAAGGCTGGAAATACGGGGGGCGTGAGCCAGCAAATGAGGTGTTAACCCAACGACATTAATGACGCAAACTTTCATAAGCTTCCGTAAGCTAGGTTTGGAGACAATTCTGGTAGCGTTTCAAGCAGAGCGGGATTCATCGATTGAGAAAACTCATCGTGAACCGGACGGCTCGCGCCGGTTCCGCTAATTGACTTGCAACTCTGCTACAATATACCCGTGAGAAACAATCCATGGGCGCGACCAAGCGTCCAGTCCCGCTCGCTTTCCCCCACCCCTAAGAGGTCAACAGATGTTGAAATCACTAGTTGCATTTAGTTTGGTCATGTTCGCAGGATTTGTTATGGCAGCCGACAACGCATCGCCGCTCGATGTTTCGATGAAGCTACTCGACGGCAAAGAAGTCAATTTAGCTGAGAAGTACAAGGGCAAGGTTGTTCTAGTAGTCAACGTCGCCAGCAAGTGCGGCCTGACAAAGCAGTACAAGGAACTGCAGGCTCTGAGCGACAAGTACGGCAGTCAAGGTTTGGCTGTAGCTGGTTTTCCTTGCAACCAATTTGGCAAGCAAGAACCAGGTTCATCGACTGAAATTTCCGAGTTCTGCACGAAGAACTACGGCGTCAAGTTTGACATGTTCGAGAAGGTTGACGTCAACGACGATAGCGCTTGCAAGCTCTACAAAACGCTAACTTCGACAGATACGAAACCTACCGAAAAAGGCAAGATCTCTTGGAATTTCGAGAAGTTCTTGATCGGTCGTGACGGAAAGGTTGTCGCTCGTTTTGCGCCACGCACCGCGCCTGACGATAAGGAAGTGATCGCCGCAATCGAAAAAGAGCTTGCCAAGAAGTAGTTGTTAGGCTCGCACAATTCACTACATTGATGCCACCGTAGCAAT